>JBCDGX010000469.1:0-5157 GCA_038750805.1 Myxococcota bacterium | reverse complement strand
GGTAGCTCGAGACGAAGCCCGCGCCCTCCTCGACGAACACGTCGATGGCGTTCAGCAGGAAGAGCGGCCAGGCGACGCGCAGCGGCAGATCGCTCGCGTCCGGGTCGAAGAGGAGCGCCACGAAGGGGTGTCCGCCACGGCTTCCGCGCACCAGGAGCGGCGGGCCGCGCTCGTCCCGCGCGAGCACGCGGTCGCCCTCCTGGAGCTCGACCTCGAGCGCGGCGGCGACGTTCACGTCCCGGAGCGCCGTGAAGCGGAGGAGCGGATGCCGTCGGTCGAGCACGTCGAAATAGGGCGTCTCGACGGTGCCGGTGACCTCGAAGGGCCCGCGCGTGGGATCCTCGCTTGCCGGGTTCAGGTAGAGCGCCGCGATGGTCGGCGGGCGCGGGGGCACCCACGAGTCGAAGATCACGACGTCGTGCGCCGAGAGGTCCACGGCGTCGTAGCCCTCGGTCGTCACCTCCGTCACCTCGAGGTACTCGTCGAGGAGGAGGGCGGCCTGGAGATAGAGCCCCGGCGCCACGACGAGCACCCGGGCCCGGCGGCGCTTCGGCAGCATGGCGTAGGCGCGGTCGTCGACGGGGAGCACGTCGGCGCTCCCGTCCGCCTTTCGAAGCCGCGCCTCGAGGCGTGCGTCGATGCCCGAGACGTTGCCGAAGAAGCGCCGGATGCGCTCGCCGCCCGCGAGGCGGAGCCGCTGCACGTCCACCGTCCGCCCGTCCCCGACGAGCTCGAGCTCCACGTCCTCGTCCGCGTCGCCCGCGTTCACGAGCTCGACGAGCACCTCGCTCTGGCTCTTGTCGAGGGGGTAGCGGCGGACCGCGAAGGCGTCGATGGCCACGTTGTCCTCGCGCCGCCCCAGAGGGTCGAAGGCGAGGCGGATGCCCCGCTCGGCGAGCGCGCCGGAGAGGCGGTCGCTGGCCAGGAGCGCCAGGGTGTCGTCGCCCCCGTCGTCCGTGTCCTCCGTGGCCGCCGGGCTCTCCTCGTCGTCCGAGGCGCCCTCGGCCGCCGGGGCGTCCTCCGCGTCCTCGCTCACGTCGAAGCCGCCCTCGAGGCGCCCATCGCTCAGGAGGACGATCTCCGGCCCCGGCTGCGCCCGGAGCACGTCGAGGGCGAGGCGGAGGCCGGCCCGGAGATCGGCCGTGCCCTCCGTCGGACGCACGGCGTCGATGGCGTCCCGGAGCACGTTGGGCTCCCCGCTGAGCGGGCTGAGCGGCGTGGCGGCCGCGGCGAGCTGCGCGACGAGCATGCGGTCGTCGGGACCGAGGCCTTCGACGAGGCGGCGCGCGCGGACCTTCGCCGCCTCGAGGCGGGTGCGCTCGGTCGCGCCCTCGCTCGCCCCGTCGCGGGACTGCATGGACGCGCTCGCGTCCACGAGGACCACGAGCGTACGGCCTTCGCGGAGCGCTGCTTCGGGCCGGGGGTCGCCGAGCGCCATCGCGAGCGCGACGACGACGAGGAGCGCGATGAGCAGAGAGAGCCAGCGCCGGAGCCGCGCGAAGAGCCGGGTCGTCTGCTTCTCCGCGAGCACCGCCTCCCAGAGCTGCACGAAGGGCACGGTCACGCGGCGGCGGCGTAGCTTGAGCAGGTAGAGCACGACGACGCCCGCGCCGAAGCCGCCGAGCACCGCCAGGACCTGCCCGAGCCCGAGGCCCGTGAAGGTCATCGGACGAGCCCTCCGCGACGGAGCACGCCGAGGATGGCCTCGTCGAAGGGCACGTCGGTAGAGAGCTCGTGGTAGGGCACGTGCTTCTCGCCGCAGTAGTCGGCGATGCGCTTCCGGTAGGCGGCGTGGGCTTCGCGGTAGCGAGCGAGGAGGCGCGGCGTGACCGTCACGTCCCGCGCGGCACCGGTCTCGGGGTCGACGAGGCGCACGTCGCCGTGGAGCCGCGGCTCCACCTCCGCCGGGTCCGTCACGTGCAGCACGAAGGGCTCGAACTTGGCGTAGCGGAGCTGGTCGATGCCTTCCTCGAAGCCCGCCGGGTCGTAGAGGTCGCTGATCAGGAGGGCGAGCCCGCGGCGCTTGTTCTGCGCCACGAAGGTCCGGAGCGCGTCCTTCAAGCCCGTGTCCCCCGACGCCTCGAGGGGACGGAGGAAGTCGAAGACCCGGAAGATGCGGTTCTTGCCGCGCGTGGGCGCGAGGCGCGCCTCCATCTGCGAGGTGAAGCTCAACACGCTGACGCGGTCGAGGCCCGCGAGGGCCACGTAGGCCAGGCCCGCGGCGATCTGCTTGCCGTAGCGGAGCTTCGAAGGACCGGTACCGAGGCGCACGCCCATGCTCTCGGACTGATCGAGGAGCACGTAGACGCTGAGATCCTCTTCCTCCTCGAAGAGGCGCACGAGCAGCCGGCCCGTCCGCTGATAGACGTTCCAATCGAGCGTGCGGAAATCGTCGCCGGGCGCGTACTCGCGGTGGTCGGCGAACTCGACCCCGCTGCCGGTCTTCTTCGAGCGGCGCTCCGCGCGCGTGCGGCCGGCGTAGACCCGCCGCGAGACGAGCGCGAGCACGTCGAGCTTCCGCTGGAAGTCCTCGTCGAAGAGATCCGCGTCGTCCTCGGCCCGAAGGGGGCGGGAGCTTCGGCGACGGCCCAGCACCTCAGTCCGGGCTTGCTTCGGGGATCGCCGAGAGGATCTCGTCGAGCACGGCGTCCGGGCGTACGCCCTCAGCCTCGCCCTCGAAGTTGAGGATCATCCGGTGCCGAAGCGCGGGCTTGGCGGCCCAGCGCACGTCGTCGACGGCGGCGGCGAAGCGCCCCTCGAAGAGCGCCTTGATCTTCGCGGCCAGGAGGATGGCCTGCGCGCCGCGCGGGCTCGCTCCGAAGCGCACGAAGCGCTTTACCTTCTCCGGCGCCGTCGCTCGCTCCGGGTGCGTGGCCTCGAGGAGGCGGATGGCGTAGTCGCGCACGGCGCGGCTCACGGCGACGTCGCGCACGACCTTGCGCATGCGGAGGATGCCCTCGCGGTCGAGCACGGGGCTGACCTCGGGCGTCTCGGCGCCGGTGGTGCGGTCGAGGATCTCATGGAGCTCCTCCCGGCTCGGGAAGCCGACCTCGAGCTTGAAGAGGAAGCGGTCGAGCTGGGCCTCCGGGAGCGGGTAGGTGCCCTCCATCTCGAGCGGGTTCTGGGTCGCGAGGACGAAGTAGGGCTCCTCGAGCACGTGGGTGCGGTTCGAGACCGTCACCGAGTGCTCCTGCATGACCTCGAGCATCGCCGACTGGGTCTTCGGCGTCGCGCGGTTCACCTCGTCGGCGAGCACGATGTTCGCGAAGACGGGCCCGGGGCGGAACTCGAGCTTCGTGTGCCCGGCGTCGTCCTCGGTGAGCACTGTCGTGCCGACGATGTCCGCGGGCATGAGGTCCGGCGTGAACTGGATGCGCGAGAAGCGAAGCTGCAGCGCGCCGGCCAGGGTCCGTACCAGCATGGTCTTGCCGAGGCCCGGGACGCCTTCGAGGAGCGCCTGGCCGCCCGCGAGGAGGCAGGTGAGCACGCCGTCGACGATGTCGTCCTGACCGACGTTCAGCTTGCCGACCTCGGCCTTCACCCGGGCCACGTCCTCCTTGAAGCGTGCGACGACGGCCTCGGGGGTGTCCTCGCTCTCGCTCATTCGTCCTCGCTTTCGCTGGGTGCGCCGGCCCGCGGCCGGATCAGCTGGAAGTAGCGGCGCACGTAGAAGCGGTAGCCCGGCGGGATCTCGTCCCGCTCGAGCACCTCCTCCGCGTGGTCCTCGTAGTCCGTGAAGACCTCGCGGTACCCGGTGCCCACGAAGCCGCGGCTCGCCGCGCCCTGGATGACCTCGCTCCGGGTGGGGCCGGCGCCGTCCTGCCCTTCGACGCGCGTGTTGCGCGCGTTCGAGGCGATATCCGTCGCGCTGTCCTGGAGCATCTCGCCGCCGGGATCGCTGCCGGCGCCGGAGCCGCCGCGCTCGCCCCCCGGGCCTTCCTGCCCGCCCTGGCCGTCGCCCTCACCCATGCCCGGGATCTCGAGCATCGTGTCGCCGTTGCCGCTGCCGTCGAGGCGTAGGACGAGCTCGCCCTCGCCGCCGGAGCCCTGGCCGCCTTCGCCGCCTTGCCCCGCGCCCCCGGGCTGGCCGCCCTGCTGGCCCTGACCGCCTTGCTGGCCGCCCTGCTGACCTTGGCCGCCCTGCTGACCTTGCCCGCCCTGCTGGCCGCCCTGCTGGCCCTGCCCGCCTTGCTGGCCTTGGCCGCCCTGCTGGCCCTGGCCCTGCTGCCCGGGCCCGACGATGCGCACGCGCTGCCCACCGCCGCCGGCCTGGAGCACGAAGCGCCGGAGACGCTGGCGCTGCCCCTGGCCCTGACCCTGGCCCTGCCCGCCGTTCTGGTCGCCGCCCTGCTGCTGCTGTTGCTCGCGGAGGCGACGGATCATCTCGCGGAGCTGGCGCGCCTGCCGCTCGAGCTCGCGCCGCTGCTCCTCGGACATCTGCTCGCGTGCGCGGCGGTTCAGCTCCTCCGCCATGCGCTCGAGGCCATCGCTACTACGTCGGTTCTCTTCGGCGCGGCGGTTCAGATCCTCGGCGCTGCGCTGCATCTCCCGGCGCAAGCGCTCGAGCTGGCGGCGCCGCTCGTTCAGCTCGGCGCGCTGTCGCTCGAGGCGCTCGAGCTCCCGCTGGCGGCGGCGGAGGAGACGCCGGTCCCCCTCGGGGTTCTCCTCGAGGCGCTCTTCCTCCCGGCGGAGGAGCCGCTGCTCCTCCTCGATCTCGCGCTCGAGGCGCTCGAGGTCCCGCTCTTCGCGGTCCCGCCCGGCGCGCTCGAGGGCCCGGCGCAGCTCGCGGAGCTCGGCGCGACTCGGCGCGTCGTCGCGAAGCGCGCTCGAGAGCTCGCGGACGGCGTCGGCCGCGGCCGCCGGGTCGTTCCGGGAAAGGGCCTCGGAGGCTGGCTCGAGGAGCGTCGCGCGCGCGAGGTCGCGACCGATCTCGGCGAGCGCTTCTTCCATGGCCTCGGCGTCCGCGGGGCGGCCGTTCGCCAGGCGCTCCTCGAGGTTCTGCAGGCGCCGCAGGGCTTCGCTGCGCTCGAGGCGTCGGTCCGCCAGATCTTCCAGCACCTGGTTGAGCTCGCGCGCGGCGGCGCGGAGCTCGTCCGGGGCCTCCCGGTCGTCGAGCACGGGCCGGAGGGCGCTCTCGAAGCCGGCGAGGGCGTCCTC
>JBCDGX010000468.1:0-5161 GCA_038750805.1 Myxococcota bacterium | reverse complement strand
GCGCTGACCGTCACCCCGAGGAGCGGCGCGTCCGGGGCCCGGGCCGCGGCCAGCGCGTGCAGCTGCCGGTAGACGTCGCGCACGCGGGCCGCGCTCTCCACGCGGGCCTCCACGAGCTCCGGATGGTCCCAGCCGCGAAGCGCCGGCGAGGCCAGCGCGACGCGCACGGGAAAGCCCAGGCGCGTGGCCTCCGCCGCCGCGCGGGAGGCGCTCGCGCAGAGCTCCTCGGCCGGGAAGGGCACGTCGTAGGGGGCGAGCGCGGCTTTGCTCGTGGGATCGGAGAGCGCCCGCCGTGGCCCAAGGAGCACGTCGCGCGTCGCGCCGCGGTCGACGCCCTCGACGCGCGGAAGGGCCGGGCGGGGCGCACGCTCCCGATCGCGCAGCGCCACCAGCGCCTCCGCGACGTCCCGGGCGCTCCCCACGGGCTGCGTCGCGCCGGAGCCGACGCGCTGGAGCCGGCTTCCGTCGCCGGGCTCGAGGCGCGCTTCCCCGGGACGCGCCTCGCCGCGGGCTCCCGCGGCCGTCAGGCGGCGCCGGTCCGCGGGAGAGAGGGGCCGGAGGGGCACGGCGAAGCCGCCTTCCGGGGGCTCGCCGAGGGCCATGAGCGCGAGGAAGGGCTCGACCTCGAGTACGGCGGGGAAGCCGAGCTCCCGGGCGAGCGCGAGCGTGCCCGCCTCGGCCACGAGGAGCGCGAGGGGCGGACGCTCGGCCCGCGCCGCGGCGGCCAGGGCGACCAGCTCCTCATCGCCTGGCGGGAGCACGTAGGCGAGCGCGACGGCCCCCTCGGCCCGGGCGAGCTCCGCGACCAGGTTGGCGCTCGGCCGCGGGTCCACGGGGAGACCGAGGGCGGCGGCGCCGCGGGCGATCTCCACCGCGAGCTCCGCGTCGTCGCAGAGCACGGTCCAGGGGCGCATCCCCGCGAGCATAGCCCCCCGCTGCGTCAGGTGAGGCCGCTTCGACGCGCGATCGTTGGCCAGTGCCGCTTGACCCGCGTCACCCGCCGGTGGTACTCGCTTCGCGTAGGGAGCCGTTTTCTTTTAGGAAATTGCCGCGACGGCGCGCGGGCGGGGCGCGGCGTTCAGCCGACGACGATCGCAGCCGTTCACGAGAGCGAGTCGGCCGAGCGGCCGGCGCATGGAGTCGGCAGAACGAGCCGTGGCACGCGGCTCCGAGGAGAGGGAACCGATGCGGCTGAGGATCATCGCGGGCAACCTGGTGGCCGTTCTACTGGTCGGGCTGGGCTCGTACCTGTACCTGAAGGGCGAGCTGGAGACCTCGCTCGGACGCCAGGTGGACGCCGCGCTCGGCAACGACCGGGTGCTCTTCGAGCGCTCCTTCCGGCTCTCGGCGCTCGAGTTCGTCGAGCAGGTGGAAGACCAGGCGCGGGGCGCGGGGAGCGTCTTCAACTCCCTCAACGACGACGGTCGCCGGCGCTCGGCCTTCACCCGCGCCACGCGCGTCGCCGATTGGTTCCGCGACCCGGCCCGGGGCCGCGCGGGCGAGCCCCCGGACATCGTCGCGCTCATCGACGACTCGGGGCGCGTCCTCGCGCGGGACCAGGACATCAACCGCATGACGGGCCAGCCGCTCCGGACCTCGGTGCCGATCGTTGCGCGCGCGCTGGACGACGGCCTCCCGGGCCACGACGCCTGGTTCAAGTCCGACGAGGGCAAGCTCATGCAGGTGGCGGCGGCGCCGATCCGCAACGAGGTCGGGGGCGTCATCGGGGCGCTCCTGGTCGGTTACGACCTCTCCGACGGGCTCGCGCGCCGCGAGGGCGAGCTGCTCGGGCGCGGCGTCGCCTTCCTCCGCGACGAGGGCATCTACCGCTCGAGCCTCTCGCAGGCGGCGTCCACGAAGCTCCAGCAGGAGCTCCAGGGGGGCCTCTCGAGCTCGCTTTCGGCGGCCATCGGTGGCGCGGCGACGGCGCCCTTCTCGGTGAGCCTGGACGGCGAGGAGTACGTCGGGACCATGGCGCCGCTCCCCTCGACGCCCTCCCTCGACCTGGCCTTCGCCGTGTTCGGCAACCGCAGCGCCGCACGGGCGCCGGCGGAGACGCTGAACGTGATCCTGCTGCTCCTCGGGCTCGCGGTGGTCTTCGTGCTCGTCTACGGCTTCGTCATCGGCGGCATGGTGCTGCGTCCCCTCGAGACCATCGAGGAGGGCATCCTCACCATCATCAACGGGCGCACGGACCACCGCATCGACGTCGAGAGCGAGACCTTCGGCGGCCTCGCGTACCGCATCAACCAGCTCGTGAACATGTTCACCGGCGTCGAGGAGACCGACGAGGAGGGCCACGCCTCCGTGGGCGGCGCCGGCGCATGGGGTGGGGCTGCGGCGCCGACCGCGCCGACGCAGACCCCCGAGGCGCGCAAAGCCGCCGAAAGCCCGCGCTCACCGGAGGACACCGCCCTCGAGGAGCAGCTCGCGGCCGAGCCCCTCGAGAGCTATCGGGAGCGCATCTACGGCGAGTACGTCGCGGCCAAGCAGGCCGTCGGCGAGGACGTCTCGAGCATCCCGAAGGAGAAGTTCCTCCAGCGCCTCGACAAGAACGCGGCGCAGCTTCAGCAGAAGCACGGCGCGCGCATGGTGCGCTTCCAGGTGCAGACCAAGGGCACGCAGGTCATCCTGCGCCCCGTCATCATCCGCTGACGCCGGGCCGTTCCGACCTTCGGCCCACGTCGGCGTCGAGCGGGCCTTCGGGCCCGCGTCGAGGGCAGCATCGGAATGGGACTCTTCGATCTCTCCAAGGGCGGCGACGGCGGGCTGAAGAAGCACGCCGGCCGCGCCGCCAACAAGCGGGCGCAGGCCCAGGACCGCTGGCAATCGCTCCAGGCCCTCGGCGCCATGAAGTCGCCGGAGGCCGTGGAGGCCCTGCTCGAGCGCTTCACCTACCGGGTCGATCCGAGCATCACGGACCAGGAGGAGAAGGAGCTCGCCATGGCCGGCGTCGTGGGCGCGGGCGACGCGGCCGAGCTCCCGCTGCGGCGCTTCCTCGCGAAGAGCGAGAGCGTCGCCTGGCCGGTGAAGATGCTCGAGGCCATCGCCGGGGCGGACACGGTCGTCGAGACGCTCGTCGGGCTCCTCGCGGACATGGACACGGAGTACGAGCGCGACCCGCAGAAGAAGATCGACACCCTCGGTCAGCTCGAGGATCGGCGCGACGGGCGCATCGTGCCGGCCGTGCTCCCTTTCTTCGAGGACATGAACGAGGCCGCGCGCTTCCACGCGGTCGCTGCGGCGCTCGTGCAGGACGAGCCCACCGGCGACGAGGCCGAGCCGTTCCGCGCGGCGCTCCTCGCGCAGCTCGCCGAGGAGGACAGCACGCGGGTGCGCTCGAAGATCCTCGACGGGCTCATCGCGCGCGGCTGGGGCCTCGGGGAGGGCGCGGCCGAGCTCCGCGAGAAGCTCCCCGACGGCTACGTCCTCGACGGGGAGCAGGTCCGGAAGCGCTAGCACGGCGCGCACACGAAAAAGGCGGTGAGCCCCTCGGGCCCACCGCCTTTTCGCGTGGCGCGGGGTCGCGCTACTCGGTGACCGTCGGCTGAATCGGCAGGTGCACGGCGACGCCGACCGAGAACATGTGCACGAGCGTGAAGAAGCGGTCGTCCTCGTCGATGGCGTCGTCGGGGAAGTTGCCGCGGGGGTCGCCGCTCTCGTCGGTGCCCGAGGTGTTCCAGGCGAAGGGCATGCCTCGCCAGCTCAGGTCGATGCCGAGGAAGTCGTTGGCGTAGAGCGTGATGCCCGCGCCGAAGGTGGGCGCGATGGCGATGCGGCTCGAACGCGCGTTCTGGGAGGACTCGAGGCACGAGATGGCGTCCGAGCGCTCCTGCGGCGTGTTGTTGGCGTTCGTGGGGCTGTTGCAGACGCCGTTCGTCGGGGTGGCCCCGAGGCCGACGTTGTTCTCGACCCGGATGTTCGCCCGCTCCTCGACGCCGGCGAAGGCCACGCCGAGGAAGATGTGGAAGTCCGCGTTCAGGAAGAGGCGCTGGAAGAGCGCGATCTTTCCGCGAAGCGGGATGAAGTCCGCCTGCAGCGCCGCGACGTACTGAAGGTCAGCGATCTGGTTCGGGAAGTCCTCGTTCGTCGGCATGCTCAGACGGTTCGCGTCGGTGGTCACACCCACCGCCGTGATCTCGTCCGTGAGGTTGTTCTCGATGCCGGCGACGCCGTACGAGAACAGGCCGCTCACGCCGATCCAGTCCTTGAAGTGGTAGCCGGCCTGCAGACCGACGAGCATCGTGCGCTGGTAGTCGTCCTGGAGCGTGAAGGCGAACTGCGGCGTCAGACGCACGCGGCCTTCGCGGTAGAGGCGCATGCGCCGGATGGCCGGCGCACCCGCGAGCGGGCCCGTGACCTGGAGCTCCTGGGCGTGGGCCTTCGGGGCCGCGAGGCCCGCATCGACGCCCGTGAACGCGGCCGCCAGCGTGAGGAGAAGAGCGAGACGTCGCATCGTCGTGTTCATCGTCGTGGGGTTCTTCGTCACGGTGTCGCTCACTTGGGCAGCCGGTATTCGAAGGTGAAGGGGAAGAACATCGTGATGCCGAAGTTGATCGTCGCGTTGTTCACGAAGGTCGGGCTGTCATCGAGCCAGGTGTCCGGGTCGGCGCGCTGATCCGGCGTCGGGGCGACTTCGAGGCTCTCGAAGCGCTCCAGCCAGGCGTAGTCGCGGAACTCGACGAACACGCCGAGGTAGCGCGTGACGAAGAGGCGGATACCGAGGCCGATGTTGAAGGCGACGCGGTTCTCGAAGTCGAAGCTCCGGAACTCGGGGTCGATGACCGGGATGGGCCGCGTCCGCGCCACGCCCACGCCGCCGACGATGTAGGCGTCGTACTGGAAGATGAACTTGTTGAAGGCCGCGAACTTTCCGTAGAACGGCACGTACGTGAAGTTCAGGTAGGACGCGAGCTGCCACTCGTTGATCGGGATGCCGAGGCGCGCCGACCGACGAACGAAGAAGTTCAGGTCCGACTCGCGGCGCGTCGTGTCGCCGAACTGGTAGAAGAGGAAGTTCGCGCCGACGGCGAGAACGTTCGTCCACCAGTAGTTCGCCGCCAGCGTCAGCGCCGGGTGCGATTGGAAGGGGTCGTTGGTCGTGAACGCGGCGCCCGGAGCGATCTCGACGCGGTTCAGGCGGAGCGCGTAGATGCGCTGC
>JBCDGX010000467.1:0-5163 GCA_038750805.1 Myxococcota bacterium | reverse complement strand
TGGATGCCTGCGGCCCTCGGCGTCGATCTCGTCCCCGCTCCTCCTCGAAGATGCCCCGCATCTCCCGCGTCGAACCCGAAACGACCTCGGCGCCGATCATCCACACCCAACCGATCATCTTCCCTGTGGCGGGGTACTAGCGGCCCCTCGCGGATATCGTTCATACGTTGGGCGTATGGATGAGCTGGACGCGATGCGGACCTTCGTGCAGGTCGTCGAGAGCGGGTCCTTCAGCGCGGCGGCGCGCGTGCTGGGCACGACGCAGCCGAGCGTCTCCCGCCGCGTGGCGGCGCTCGAGCAGGATCTCGGCGCGACGCTCCTGGCCCGGAGCACGCGGAGCCTGGCGCTCACGGAGGTCGGGGAGCGCTATCTCGAAGCGGCGCGGAGGACCGTCGCGGGGGCCGAGGCGGCGCGCCGGGCCGCGGAGGTGGGGGCGACCGGGCGGCTTCGCATCACGGCGCCGGTGTCCTTCAGCACGGCCTGGTTGGCGCCGCGGCTGCCGGCGTTCTTCGCGGACCACCCGGACCTCGAGCCGTCCTTCCACTTCACGGAGACCCACGTCGATCTCATCGCGGAGGGTATGGATCTCGCGCTCCGCATCGGCGGTCCGGAGAGCCCCGAGCTCGTGGGAAGGCGGGCGGCCCGCATCCGGCGAAGGCTGGTCGCGAGCCCAGCGTGGAGGGCGGAGCGGAGCCTCGCGGGCCCCGCCGACCTGGCCGACGCGCACGCGCTCGTCTTCACGCGGGAGATGGCCTGGCGGGGCTGGCCCGCGCGCTTCGAGGGCCAGGAGCTGCGCGTGCGCCCGGGCCGCGTGACGCGGGCGACGAGCGGGGACTTCCTCCGCGTGCTCGCGCTGGCGGGCGAAGGCGTGGCGCTGCTCCCCGAGTGGCTCATCGACGCGGACCTCGCGGAGGGCCGGCTCGTCGAGGTGCTGCCGACCCTCGAGCTCCCGACGCTCGACCTCTGGGTGGTCTGGCCGGAGCAGCGCTTTCAGGGCGAGGCCGCCCGGCGTTTCGTCGCGTGGTTCGTGGCCGAGGCGAAGGCGAGCTGGGGAGGGAGCTGAGCGCGGCGTCGTCGGGAGGAGCCGACCCCACGCACTTTTCGTGGCCCACTTTGCGGCCTCATGCGCACTACGGCGCCGGGCAGCCGTGGCTTCCCCTCCAACCGATGCGAAGAAGCCCGAAAGGACCGTCCGCGTGACGGGTGCCCCGACCCCCCGCCTGCGGATGGTCGCGGAGGACGTGCGAGGGACTCCCCGGAGCCCCGAGGAGGCCTTCGACCGGTACGCTCGCTGGGTGGGTGCCGTGGCGCTGAGGCTGACCGGGCGGCCGGACGACGTCGACGATATCGTCCAGGAGACCTTCGTTCAGCTCGTGAGACGATGGGACACCATCGACGATCTGGCGCGGCTCAAGGGCTGGCTCGGGACGGTGACGACGCGCGTGGTGGCCGCGCGGCTGAAGCGCCACCGCTTCCGTTCGCTCTTCTGGGTCGAAGGCGAGCCCGACTACGAGCGTGTCGCCGGCGCCGGGGCCAGCCCGGAGCAGCGGACCCTGGTCGCGCAGCTCTATCGTGAGCTCGAGGCGCTTCCCATCGACCAACGCGTCGCCTGGACCCTCCGCTACGTCGAGGGGGAGGCTCTCGACGGTATCGCCGAGATGAGTGGCTGCTCCCTATCGACGGCGAAACGCCGTATCCACCGGGCCGATCGTTCGATTCGCAAGCGCATGGGGGGGGCCTTGTGAGGGACGACGCCGCACGCGACCTCGACACCGAGCTCGAGGGCGCCCGCGAACACATCGCGCCGGCCTGGGACGAAGGGCGCCACGCTCGCGTGAAGCGGGCTGTCTTCGATGCCCGAGCCCCGCGCATGCGCGCATGGGTCAAGCCGATGGGCGCGCTCGTCGCCGCCGCGGGGCTTGCGCTCCTGGTCTGGCGGTGGCCTGCCGCGGAGGAGGGGGCCGCCGAGGCCACGCCGCCGGATGTCGACGCCCCGACGCCGATCCGCCTCGCCGACGGGTCCGCCGTGCATCCCTCCGGCGACGCCCGAGTGGCCGTGTTGAGCCAGTCGCCCGCGAACGCCGAGCTCGCGCTCGAGGCAGGCAAGGCGCGCTTCGAGGTGGTGCCGAACCCCGCTCGCCGCTTTCGGGTGGCCGCGGGGCTCGTGACCGTCGACGTGCTCGGTACGGTCTTCGACGTGGAGCGCCTCCGCGAGCGTGTGCGGGTCACGGTGCACCGCGGCCGTGTACGCGTCGGGTGGGAAGGCCGTGAGGCGACGCTCGGCGCGGGCAGCTCGGGCATCTTCCCGCCGGAGGCCCCGGCGCCTTCGGGCGCGGAACCCCCGAGCGCGGAGCCGGCGCCCACCGCGGCCGCACCGCGGGCGCGATCGATGCGCGCCCGCCCGGGGGCGCGCGAGGCGGGCCGCTGGGAGACGCTCGCGCGGGACGGTCTCTACGGCGACGCCTACGAAGCCCTCGAAGGGGAGGGAGGCGCGTCGGCCGTACACGGCTCGGCCCAGGCGCTCCTGCTCGCCGCGGACGTGGCTCGCCTCAGCGGGCATCCACGCAACGCCGTGCAGCCGCTGCGCCGAGCCCTGGCGCGGCACCCGGGTGACGCGCGGGCCCCGCTCGCGGCCTTTACGTTGGGCCGCGTCTACCTCGAGGAACTCGGGCAGCCCCGCGAGGCGGCGGCCGCCTTCGCGAAGGCGCGCCAGCTCCGGCCGAACGGTTCGCTCGCGGAGGACGCGCTCGCGCGCGAGGTGGAGGCCTGGGACCGCGCCGGAGAAGCCAGCCGGGCTCGCGAGCGTGCGCTCGAGTACCTCCGCCTTTTTCCTCGCGGCCGGCGGGCGCCCAGCGTGCGGCGGCACGGAGGGGTTCCCTAGGGAGGCCACGACGTACCGCGCTCCCATCGCCGTCCTCCTGGCTCTCGGGGGAGTGGCCTCGCTCGTCGCCACGCCCGGGGCCAGCGCGCAGGCCTCCACGAGCCGCCGCCGCCTGCCGCTGCGCCTCGTCGTGGAGGCGTGTGCCTTGGTGCCCGCGGCGGAGGTGCGACGCATCGTCGCCATCGAGCTCCGGGGACGCCTCGCGGACGCCGTGACCCCGGACGAGGACACGACCCGGGCCTCGGTGACCTGTGAATCGGCCGTCGAGATCACCGTCGACGACCCCATCACGGGCAAGACGCTGCTGCGCACGATCGCGCTCACCGACCGGGACCCCGAAGTGCGCGCGCGGGTGCTCGCCCTCGCCATCGTCGAGCTCGTCAGCGCGAGCTGGGCCGAGCTCGTCACGAACCCCGAGCCGCGGGTCGTGCCCCAGCGCGTGGCGCCGCCAGAGCCGGAGGTCGTCGAGACGGCCGCCGAGGTGGCGCGCGAGCTCGAGGATCGGCCCTTCCAGGTCGGGGGCTACGTGTCGCTGCGCGCCCGCGCCGGCTTCTTCCCTACCCAGCGTCTCGCCGTCGCGGGACCCGGGGTGCGCGTGGCGCTTCGGGTGCTCGAACGTCTCACGCTCACCGCGGATCTCGCCTTTGACTTCGGGCGTCGCGAAGGCGACGCGGCGGAGGTACGCACCGAGCGCTACGGGGGCGCCCTCGGGCTCCTCTACGACGTCTGGGGCGAGCGGCTCGGGGCCTTCGTAGGCGGCGGTCTCGTGGGCGCACGGGCGCGCCTTCGCGGCCGGAGCGATGTCGTTGGTGCGGAGACCTCGAGCCGCGCAGGGGCCTTCGCCGCGCTGGCGCTCGAGGCGGGGCTTCGGGTGCGCGCGGGCGCCTTCTTTCTGAACGTCTCCTCGAGCCTGGCGCTTCCGCTTGCCCATCCCGTGGGCGCCGTCGTCGACCAGGGGGCGGCGACGCGGACGGAGGTGGCGCCCTCGGGCCTCGAGCTCGCCCTGGCCCTCGGCGTGGGGTTCACTCTATGAGGCGCGTCCTCGCCCTCGCTTTCCTTCTGGCTTCGTGCGTCACGGGCGAGGGCGACGTGGTGATCCTGCCGCCGCGGGCCGGAGCGTTCGCATCGCTTCGCGTCGATCCTCCGTCGGCGACGCTCACGATCGCGGACGGGCGGCCGGCACGTTTGCAGCTCCTCGCCATCGGTGTCCGCGAAGACGGGACCGAAGTGGCGCTCGAGACCGTCGACGCCTGGGATGTCGTCGAAGGAAGGGCGGGTTTCGTCGACGCGGGCGGGCTCTTCACGGCGGAGGGGCCGGCCGGCGGCGAGGTGCGGGTCGTGGCGCGGCTCGGACCGGATTCGGAGGCCGGGGTGCTCCAGGCGAGTGCCGCAGTCACCGTCAGGGTGGAGCGGACCCGCGTCGACGCGGAGCTCGAGGCGATGCTCGAGGCTGTTCTCGAAGCGCCTCCCGGCGATGGTTCGGAGGCGCCGACGCTCCTCCACCCTCTGGCTGGCGCCGAGGTTCCCGTCGACCTCCCGGCCCTGGACGTGCAGTGGGAGCCTCGGCGTGCCGCCCGGGCCTATGTCGTCACCCTCGAAAACGTCCTCGCCCGCCTTCGCTACGTCGTGGAGAGCGCGGACGTGTCGAGCCTGCTGGTGCGCGACGCGGACAAGCTGGCCCTCTTCGAGAGCGCGACCGGGGAGCCCATCGACGTGCGCGTCGATCTCTTCGATGGCACCCGCGTGCACCGGGGGGACACGGTGTCGCTTCGCGTGATCCCCGGGGCGCTCCTCACCGACGTCGTCTACTTCGACGCGACCGGGCGCCTGCTCCTGCTCGACTGGCGCGCCGGCCGTCGCTCCGCCTTGCTCCCCTCACCCCCCGAGCGTGGCGAGGACCGCTGCGTCGGTTGCCACGCCGTGGACCCGGAAGGTGGGCGTTTCTACGCGGCGCTCTACGACGCGCCCCGTGAGGGATTCACCTTCGCCTTCGACGCTGACCTGACCGGCGATCCGGCCGAGGGGACCGCGCTCGAGACGTCGGGAGAGCTCGCCTTCGGGACCGTGCTCCCCGGCGGCGAGCTGGTGATCGCCGGCGTCGACGGGCAGCTGCAGGCCTTTGACGCGGAGACCGGGGAGCCCGCGGAGCTCAGCCTTCCCGAGGAACCCGCCACGCAACCGGCCACGGGGCTCGGCGCGGATGCCGTCGCCTACGTCCGGGCCAACGCGACGGAGCGTTTTACGGCGGGAGACCTACGTCTGGTCTCTCTCGAGGGGCCCGA
>JBCDGX010000466.1:0-5164 GCA_038750805.1 Myxococcota bacterium | reverse complement strand
CGAGGGGCGCGTGCTCGTCGTGGACGACGAGCGCGGGCTCCGGGAGATGCTCCGCGTGCTGCTCGGACGGGCGGGCCTCGACGTCACCGTGGCCGAGAGCGTGAAGGCGAGCCTCGCCCGCCTGCAGGAAGCGCCGAAGCCCTACGACGCCGTCGTGACCGACCTCCTCATGCCCGACGGGAGCGGCATGGACGTGCTCCGCGGGGCGCGGAGCCGCTCGCCGGAGACGCAGGTCGTGCTGATCACCGCCTACGCGGCGACCGAGCGCGCCGTCGAGGCCATGCGCGACGGCGCCTACGATTTCCTCGAGAAGCCCTTCAAGAACGACGTGCTCCTCGCCACGCTCGAGAAGGCCCTCGAGAAGCGCCGGCTCCTCGGCGAGAACCGGCAGCTCCGCTCCCGGGCGACGCGGCCACTCATCGGCGTGAGCCCGGCCATGGACGATCTCCGGCGCCTCATCGGGCGCGCGGCCAAGGCCCCCTCGAGCGTGCTCGTCACCGGCGAGAGCGGGACCGGCAAGGAGCTCGTCGCCCGGGCGCTCCACGACGAGAGCCCCCGCTGGGAGAAGCCCTTCGTCGTCGTCAACTGCGGCGCCCTGCCCGAGGCGCTCATGGAGAGCGAGCTCTTCGGCCACGCGCGCGGCGCCTTCACCGGGGCCGGCGGGGCGAAGGAGGGGCTCTTTCGGGCCGCCGACGGTGGCACCCTCTTCCTCGACGAGGTCGGCGAGCTGCCCCTGGCACTTCAAGTGAAGCTGCTCCGGGTCCTCCAGGAGCGGAAGGTGCGCCCCGTGGGCGGCGAGCGCGAGCGGCCCGTGGACGTGCGCGTGGTCGCCGCGACCAACCGGGACCTCGAGGCCGAGGTCAGCGAGCGGCGCTTTCGCGAGGACCTCTTCTATCGGCTCAACGTGATCCGCCTCGAGCTCCCGGCGCTGCGCGAGCGCCCGGAGGACATCACGCCCCTCGCCGCCCATCTCCTCGCCAAGCACGCCTCGCTCCAGGGGCGCGGCGCCATGCGCTTCTCCGAGGAGGCGGTGGCGTCACTGGCGGCGCGGCAGTTCCCGGGGAACGTCCGCGAGCTCGAGAACGTCGTCGAACGCGCCGTGGCCCTGAGCGAGGGGCTCGAGATCGGCACCGAGGACCTCCGCATGCGCCCGGGGAAGACCGACGAGGCGGCGCCCCTGGCCGACGCCGGGGCCCTCCCCGAGGGCTTCGACCTGGACGACCACCTCGCCGGCGTGGAGCGACGCATCCTTCATCGCGCGCTCGCCCAGACCGATGGCAACCGCACGCAGGCGGCGCGGCTCCTCGGGATGAGCTTTCGGTCCTTCCGCTACCGCCTGGCCAAGCACGAAGACTGACGCTGGCACGCGCTATGCTGCGACCGGAGCCGGCCCCCGACGCGGAAGCCCGGGGCGGAAGGACGAGAGAGGGCGCATGAACAAGGACCGGCAGGGAGGTTTCACCCTCATCGAGCTGATGATCGTGGTCGCGATCATCGGCATCTTGGCGACGCTCGCGATCCCCGCCTTCCAGACCTACGTGCTCCGCTCGCGCATGAGCGAGGCGACGACCTTCCTCCAGGTGATCAAGGGGCGGCAGGAGGCCTATCGCGCGGAGTTCGGGCAGTACTGCGACGTCTCCGGCGCGGGCACGCTCACGGGCCACATCCCGGACCCGCTCCCCGGTCCCGGCGAGAAGAACGGCTGGGATCCGACCCCCGCGTGGCGGCAGCTCGGGGCGGAGCCGGACGGCTTCGTCTACTTCCAGTACACGGTGGCCGCGGGCTTTCCCGGGGCGCCCTCCCCCATCCCCGTCCCGGCCAACGAGTTCTGGTATATCGCCCAGGCGCAGGCCGACCTCGACGACGACGGAGAGCTCGTCCAGGTCGAGGTCTACAGCTTCAACGACGACGTCTGGATCAGCGCCGAGGGCGGCGTCGACTGAGGGCGCGGCCCTTCAGGCGGGGCTGACGCTGCTCGTCAGTCGTGCCGGGCGGGGGTGACGAAAATCGTCAGCTTCGTCGCCCCGTCGTGCCCAGCGGCGCCGGATCCGGGCGATTTCGGGGCTTTCTGCGCTGGCACGCGGGCCATCGGAGGCTGGCACGGGCGCTGCAGAGGGGTCGGGCAGGCGGCGTCGTCGGATGCGACCAGCCGCGACCGACCGACCCCCGAAAGGATTTCTCGAACATGATCAAGTCGATGCGTAAGAAGGAGGGTTTCACCCTCATCGAGCTCATGATCGTCGTGGCCATCATCGGCATTCTCGCGGCGCTCGCGATCCCGGCGTTCCTCAACTACATCAAGCGCTCGAAGACGGGCGAGGCCCCCGAGCAGCTCGGTGTGCTCTTCACGGGCGCGTCCTCCCTCTACGACCGCTCCAACGGACAGGAAGACCTCGTCGAGCGCGGTGATGGCGCCGTGACCTCGACGCGCTGCGTCATCGCCGAGGACGCCGACACGGGGCTGACCCCGGAAGACCAGAAGCAGGTCATCGACTGGACCACCGTCACGACGGCTCCCGAGTTCGAGGCCCTCGGCTGGCGCATCTCCGACCCCGTTTTCTACAACTACCTCGCGGACGTTCAGGTCGGCGGCACCGGCGAGATCGCCGCCACGGGCATCAGCTGCGGTGACGACTCCGCGGTGAACACGCTCATCTACAACCTCGACGCGACGGGCGACCTCGACGGCGACGGCGACACCAGCCTCTTCCGCCTCACGGTCGGTATCGATAGCGGCAACAGCCTCTACAAGAACCCCGACATCTTCCGGGAGAACGAGCTCGAGTGAGCTCTCGGGCCCTCGGCCCGGGAAAAGGCGGTATCCTTCGGGGTGCCGCCTTTTCGTGCATCTTGGAGACGAAGGACATCGCGATGCTGCACGAACGCCGGACGCTTTCTCCCCGACGCCCGACCCGCAGCCGCCGCGCCCAGGCCGGCGTGACGCTGATCGAGCTCATGACCGTCGTGGCCATCGTGGGCATCCTCGCGGCCCTCGCGATCCCCAGCTACACGACCTTCGTGCGGCGCTCGAGGACGAGCGAGGCGCCCATCATGCTCGCGAAGCTCTTCGACGGGGTGGCCGCGCTCTACCAGCGGGACGTCTCGACCCGCGGCGTGATCCCCGGCGCCGGCGCGGTGAACCGGACGCGCTGCCACCTCCAGGGCGACGCGGTGCTCCCGGTGCCCGGCGGCGTGCCGACCTCGCAGAAGTACGCCGTCGATTGGGGCGCCATGGCCGACGGCACGCGGAGCCAGTTCGAGGCGCTCAACTTCCGCGCGTCCGACCCGATCTTCTACGCCTACACCGTGGATGTCGTGGGGGGCGGCGGGACCGCCATCCCGGGCACGGTGGTGAGCTGCGGCGACGACTCCGATTCGGGGGACGCGCTCTACGACCTCCAGGCCGTCGGTGACCTCGACAGCGATGGCGTGACGAGCCTCTTCGAGCTCTCCGTGGGCGTCGACGGCGCCGGGCTCTACCGGAACCCGGCGGTTTACAGCGAGAACCCCACGGAGTGAGCCCGGCGCGCGCGCTCGCGGGCGCCCTCCTCGCGGGCGCGCTGCTCTTCGCGACGGGGACGCTCCGGGAACGCGCTTTCGAGCGGCATCAGGCGAGCCTCCAGTACGAGGACGTCTACTACCTCCCGCCGCCGCGCTGGCTCGAGCGCTTCTCCCTCGGTCATCGGGAGGCGCTGGCGGACCTCGTGTGGATGCGGGGCCTCGTCTACATGGGCGACGAGTGGGCCGTCGAAGGGGAGCTGCGCAACCTGCTCCGCTACGCGGACGCGGTCCTTCACCTCGACCCGGACTTCAAGCGGGCGTACCTCTGGGCCGGGAACGCGGGAATGTACCGCATCAACCGCGTGACCGTGGACCAGCTCATGGAGGCCCTCGTGTACCTGCGGCGCGCCGCCGAGCGCTTCCCCGGCGACGGGGAGGTGCAATGGCGCCTCGGCGCCGCCCTCGCCTACGACGTCGCGCCGGAGGTGCGCCGGCAGGGGGACGAAGCCGCCGCCGAGGCCCTCGTGACCGAAGGGCTCGTGCACACGCAGCGCGCGGCGCGCCTCGGCGCGGGACCGCCGTGGATCGCGCTCTCGAACGCGACGCGCCTCGAGGGCCTCGGCCGCGACGAGCAGGCCGCGCAGCACCTCGAGGAGATGTTCGCCGTCACCACGGATCCGGAGGTACGCGCCCAGATTCGCCTGCGCATCGCCCGGCTGCGCGGCCGGGCCCACGCGCGGGCGATCCAGGCGACCGTCGAGGACGTCGAGGCCCGCCGGGACGCCAGCTTCCCCTACCTCCCGGCGACGCTCTTCCTGCTCGTCGGCGACCGGACGGAGCCGGCGCGCGACGCCATGCTCCGCTCCCGCTTCACCGCGGCCCTCGCCGGGGGCGAGGCGGCGCCATGACGCGACGGGACCGGCGCGCGCGAGCGGGGGTCACGCTCGTGGAGGCCTGCGCGATCTTCTGCATCGCCGGCGTCGCCTTCGCGGTCTTCGTGCCCACCTTCTTCCGGCGCGTGCACACCTCGAAGCTCGACGAGCCGCGGGAGCTCGTCCGCGAGCTCGACCAGCGCCTCCGCGTCTACTACCGGACGCGCCAGCCCGACGGAGTGCGCTGCCTGCCGCCGGCGCTCGGCCCGACGCCCGAGGCGCCGAGCCCCGAGCCCGTGCCCTTCCTGGGGAGCGCCCTCCCCGAGGTCACGACGGCCTGGGAGACCCTGGGCTTCACGCCCGAGGACCCGGTCCGCTTCAGCTACCGCGTGGAGCCGGCCGCGGAAGGCTGCGGCGTCGACGTGCCGCCCGGCGAGGTCCTTTACCGCATCGTCGCCGAGGGAGACCTCGATGGGGACGGGACCCGGAGTGAGTTCCGGCGCGACGCCACCCTCGACGAGGACGGGCGCGTGACCGAGCTCGGCCCGCTGCGTATCCGCGACCGCGTCGAGTAGGTCGCGCTCAGGCGGGCTGGCGGGAAGGTGCGGCGCCGGGCGTCGGGACCTCCGCCGTCGCGTCTCCGCCGCTCGCGTCCACGGGCGCCGCGCCGGGCGGCTCGTCCTCGTCCGCTTCGTCGCCCCGCGGCGGTGCCGGGAGGTCGACCTGCAGCACGACGTCTTCGAGGCGAAGGCGCTGGCCCGGCGCGAGGGTCACGCTCGTCGACCAGCTCT
>JBCDGX010000465.1:0-5171 GCA_038750805.1 Myxococcota bacterium | reverse complement strand
GCTGAGCACCGAGGAGCGCGCCCTCCTCGACTCCTTCAGCGCCGGCATCAACCAGTACCTCGCCGAGCTCCGCGCCGGCGACGCGATCATCCCCGGTCCGGTCTTCAACCTGCTCCTCGACCCCGGTCTCCTCGAGGACTGGACGCCCGTCGACTCGATCGCCATCGCGCGCTTCCAGTCGGCGTCGCTCTCGCGGAGCACCGGCGACCTCGGCCGCACGGCGGCCCTCGAGCGCTGGCTCACGAACTTCTCGGCGGAGGACGAGGACGGGCGCCGCGCGGCGCTCGCCGGCGCCTACCACGACCTCTACTCCTTCCGGCCGGCGCGCTTCGCCTCGAACCTCGACGGCTTCCCGAACACGCCGACGGACGAGGGCACCTCGGCCTTCCGCCTCCCGCGCGGGCCGCAGCCGGTCATGCGCTTCCCTTCGGCAGACACCGTGCGCGGCGGCCTCCGGGCCCTCGAGGCCCTCGAGCGACAGCACGAGCTCCTCGGCGACAGCTTCCGCGGCTCGAACAGCTGGGCCGTCGGCGGGGACCTCTCGGCGAGCGGGAACGCCATCATGGCCAACGACCCGCACCTCTCGCTCACGGCGCCCCCGCTCTTCTGGCAGGCGCACATCAACACGAAGGCCGCCGGCGGCGACCTCAACGTGGCGGGGCAGATGATCGCGGGCACGCCGGGCAGCATTCTCGCCTGGACCGACGACATCGCCTGGGGCCTCACGACCACGGGCTACGACACCACGGACCTCTACCTCGAGACGATCACGCCCGGGGAGGACGGCGCGCCGGACACGGTGCTCTTCAACGGTGCGCAGGTCGCCATCGAGGTCGTCGACGAGCCGCTCCGCAACGCCTCCGGCGACGTCGTCGAGGAGTACCAGGTCGAGATCGTCCCGCACCACGGGCCGATCCTCCCGGGGAGCCGCAACGAGGACGGCACGGAGGCCATCTCGATCCGCTGGACCGGCGACCAGCCGACGAACGAGACCGGCGCCTTCTTCGCGCTCTACACGGCGACGACCATCGACGAGGTGCGCCAGGCCTTCCGGCGCTTCGAGGTCGGCAACCAGACGCTCATGGTGGCGCTCCGGAACGGCGAGACCTTCTACACCTCGTCGGCGATCATCCCGCAGCGGCCGCCGGCCGCGCGCACCTACGACCCGGCGAACAACACCGGCGTGGCCCCCTGCTTCGTCCTCGACGGGACCGGGAGCATGGAGTGGTCGGAGAACGACGACGGGACCATCGACGGCCTCGACGAGCGCTTCATCCCGCACGCGGAGAACGACGCCCGGGGCTGGATCGCGACGGCCAACGCCGACGCGACGGGCGCGACGAACGACGGCGACCCGCTGAACGACCCCTACTACCTCGGCTGCACCTTTGCGGACGGCTACCGCCTCGGCCGCGTGCAGGAGGAGCTCGAGCGCCTCGCCATGGCCGGCGACATCACGCCGGAGATGATGAGCACGCTCCAGAACGACGCCCAGTCGCCGCTCGGGCGCTACGCGGGGCCGGTCTGGGCCCAGGAGCTTCGCCGCGCCGTCGAGGAAGACGCGACGCCGGGCACGCATCCGGATCTGAGCGACGCCGTCGAGGCCGTCGGCGACGCCGCCATGGGACGCATGGCCGACGTCGCGAGCCGCCTCGAGGCCTGGGGCGCGCGCGGCTGGGACGCCGACGACGGGCTCGTGGGTGACAAGACCGCCGACGAGGTCGCCGACAGCATCGCCGCGGCGATCTTCAACGTCTCCTTCGGGCGCGTGATGCGCCTGACCTTCGACGACGAGTTCGACGTGGCCCTCGACGGGGCCTGCGACGGCGAGCTCAGCCGGACCGGTGCGGCGATGGTGACCATGCACCACCTCGTCACGGACCCGAGCGTGCTCGCGAGCGGCGAGCGGCTTTGGGACGACATCTGCTCCGAGGGCGTGGAGAGCCGCGGGGACCGCATCCTCCGGGGCGTCGCCGACGCGCTCGCCTGGCTCGACGCGAACCTCGGGGCGGACCCGAGCGGCTGGCAGTGGGGGCGGCTCCACACGCTCACCCTCGAGCCGCTGCTCGCCGATCCGACGGGCATGGGGCGCACCTCGATCCCGCCCGGAACGGACCCCGAGTTCGCCGGCGGCTTCCCGCGCCAGGGCGATCGCGGCGTCGTCGACGCGGCGAGCTTCAGCCCCTTCGCGCTCGACGATTTCTCCTACGGGAGCGGCCCGCAGCAGCGCCTCGTCGTGGAGATCACGCCGGACGGTCCGGAGGCCGTGAACAGCTTCCCGGGCGGCGCGTCCGAGGACGTGACCTCGCCCTTCTTCGCCAACGAGATGGAGACCTGGCGCGTGAACGCGGTCGAGCCCGTGCCCTACACGCAGGCGGAGATCGTCGAGGCCGTCTCCTCGGTCACCCGCTTCTCGCCGGGCAGCTGAGTCAGCCCGCGCGCTTCATCGGGGGCGCGTAGCCGAGGTGGCGCTCGAGGGCCTCCCGGAGCGCCGGGAGGCGCACGGGCTTCGAGAGGTAATCGTCCATGCCGGCTTCCCGGCAGCGGGCCTCGTCCTCGCGGAGCGCGTGCGCCGTGAGCGCGACGATCGGCACGGGGCGGAGCCCGTCGCGCCGCTCGGCCTCGCGGAGCGCCTCGGTCGCGGCGATGCCGTCCATCTCGGGCATCTGAAGGTCCATGAGGACGAGGTCGTGGGGGTCCCGGGCCTGGGTCTCGACGGCCAGGCGGCCGTTCTCGACGACCGTCGCCTCGAGGCCCAGCTTCGCCAGCATCTGGCGGACGAGCACCTGGTTCACGGCGTTGTCCTCGGCGACGAGCACGCGGCGCATGGCCAGGGGCGCGACGGAGGTCGGCGCCGTCAACGAGACGCGCTCCTCGTCCTGCGCAGCGCGCGGGAGCGGCACCTCGAGGGTGAAGGTGGACCCCTCGCCGAGCACGCTCGCGACCGTGAGGTCGCCGCCCATGCCCTGGGCGATGCGCTTGGCGATGGTCAGGCCGAGCCCGGTCCCGCCGTGGCGCCGGGTCGTGGATTCGTCGGCCTGGGTGAAGGGCTCGAAGATCGAGGCCAGGCGCGCCGGGGCGATGCCCACGCCCGTGTCGCTCACGGCCAGGGTGAGGGCGACGTCGCCGCCCGCGGTCTCCCGGGTCCGCACCCGGAGCGTCACCTCGCCCTCGCTGGTGAACTTCACGGCGTTGCCGAGGAGGTTCGAAAGCACCTGGCGGAGGCGCGTGGGATCGCCGCGGAGGAGCTCGGGGATGCCTTCGGTGACGTCGACGTGAAGTCCGACGCCCTTCTTCGCGGCGACGGTCTCGAAGAGCCCCGCCGTCTGCGCCACGAGCTCCTTCGGGGAGAAGGCCACGGCCTCGAAGTGGAGCTGGTCCGCGTGGATCTTCGAGAAGTCGAGGATGTCGTTCAGGAGCGCCAGGAGCGCCTCGCCGCTCCCGTGGGCCAGCGTGAGGCGCTCGCGCTGCGCGTCGTCCTTCGCCTCCCCGCGCGCCAGCTCCGTCAGCCCGAGGATGCCGTTCAGCGGGGTGCGGAGCTCGTGGCTCATGTTGGCGAGGAAGCGCATCTTCGCGCGGTCCGCCTGCTCGGCGCGCTCCTTGGCGTCCTCGAGGTCGAGCTGCTGCTGGAGCAGCTTCCGGAAGGCCTGGTTCGCCTGCGCGCCCTCGCCCAGGAGGAAGACGAAGTAGATGGAGCACATGCCCATCAGCGCGAGGCCGGTCCCGCTTCCACTCCGGATGCTGACGACGAAGCCCGCCACGACCGTCGGCACGATGAGCGCGAAGAGCGCGCCCGCGTGGAGCCCGCGGTCGGGACCGATGGAGCTCGTCAGGCCCGCGGAGATGCCGGCGAGGGCCAGGAGCCAGAGCTGGGTCTCGGGCGTCTCCCCGACCCAGGCCCAAAGCGCCGCGACGTAGAGGCCGAACGCGACGGAGGGCGCCAGGATGGCCGCCGCCGGGGCCCCGCCCCGGGTCTCCACCGGCCGGGCGAGGTAGCGCTTCAGCGCCACGTGGCGAACGAGCGCGAGCACCGTGAGCCCCGCCACCGCGGGCCAGGCCACGGCCTGCCAGAGCGTCCCTCCCGAGACGCTGGCGCCGAGCGCCGCGAGCACCGCATAGGCGAAGGAGCCCTTCACGGAGCGCTGCGCGAGCTCCGAATGCACCAGCGCCGCGTTGCGCGTCGCCTGCGGGACCCCTGACTCCATCGCGTCGGCAGGAATCGACTCCACGGCGCGCCCGCTGAACCGTGGATGGCTCGTTCTGATGGGGTGCCGCCGACCGGAGGCGCGGAGCTTCTTGACGACCTCGGGCACGGGAGCCAAGCCCCTGCCATGGCAGCGCCCACGCTCGAGGCCGTGAAGGCCGCCCTCGACGCCGTCGTCGACCCCACCTTCGAGCGCACGCTCGGTCAGCTCCAGACGCTCTCGGACCTGAAGGTCGAGGGCACGCGCGCGAGCTGCACCATCGCGCTCTCGTCGCCCTCCCAGGCGATCCAGGAGAAGATCGCGAAGGCCATCGACGACGCGGTCACGCCCGTGGGCATCGAGGTCATCGAGGTCGAGTGGAAGATCCGCGTCCCGACGCGGGAGACCATCAGCGGGGACCCGCTGCCCGAGGTCCGGAACGTCATCCTCGTGATGAGCGGCAAGGGCGGCGTCGGGAAAAGCACCGTGGCGGCCAACCTCGCGCTGGCGCTCCGGCGCATGGGCACGCGCGTCGGGCTCCTCGACGCGGACCTCTACGGCCCGTCCATCCCGACCATGCTCGGCATCGAGGGCACGCCTTACTCCAAGGACGGCAAGACCATCGAGCCGCACCAGCGCTTCGGCCTGAAGCTGATGAGCATCGGCTTCTTGCTCGAGGACCCCAAGCAGGCCGTGATCTGGCGCGGGCCCATGCTGCATGGGGCCCTCCAGCAGTTCGTGCAGGACGTCGCCTGGGGCGCCCTCGACTACCTCGTGCTCGACATGCCGCCGGGCACCGGCGACATCGCGCTCACCATCGCCCAGCGCATGCGCGTGACCGGCGTGGTCATGGTGACGACGCCGCAGGAGGTCGCCCTCCAGGACGTCTACAAGGGCGTGTCCATGGCGAAGAAGGTCAACCTGCCCATCCTCGGCGTCGTCGAGAACATGAGCTACTTCGTGGACTCGGCCGGCGTGAAACACGAG
>JBCDGX010000464.1:0-5182 GCA_038750805.1 Myxococcota bacterium | reverse complement strand
GGCCTGGAGCGTGAGCAGTTTCGTCTGATGGGGCGCCTCGCGCAGCACGTTTCCGAGGGCGTCGAGGGCGGCCTGCGGGTCGCTGCGCGTCAGGGCGCGGAGCGCCTCCTGGTAGCGCGCGGCGGGGTCGTAGCCGAGCGCGCGGACACGCTCGCTCGCGCGGGGCCGCTCGGCCACCTCGGTCACGACGGCGGGATCCGTCGGCGTCGCCGCGACGCGAGAGCTTGCCCCAAGCGGCGGGGGAGGCGCGGAAGCCTCCCGTGCGGCCGGCGGCGGGCTCGGCATCAGACCCGGGATCGTCGCCTCCGCGAAGTCGGGCGCGGCGGGCTCGGGCTCGGGCTCGGGCTGGGCGGCCTCGGGCTGGGCGGCCTCGACCGGCTCCGGCGTCTCGGGCGCCGGCGGTAGGGTCGAGAGCCCGTAGAGTCCGGGCCCCGACAGCGACGACGAGCTCGAGCGCCGGCGCGGCGGCAGGCTCTCGACGGGAGCGGGGCTCGGCGGCGGCTCGGCCGGCGGCGGCGGCAGGGTCATGCCCGGCCCCTCCGCGAGCTCCCGCGACGCCCCTTCGGTCTGTTCGGCGGGCGGCACCCAGCGTACGAGCTCGCGGCCGATGGCCAGCAGGTAGATGACGCGCCGGGCGATCTCCGGGGAGGCGGCGCGCGCGATCACGTCCTCGGCGAGCGCCGGGCCTTCGCCGATGTCCTCGACCACGGCGCGCTCCGCTGCGTTCAGCTCGAAACGCTCGAGCTCCTCGGCGTGGGCCACGCTGAGCGGGACGCCCCCGACGCGGGCCAGCTCGCGCTCGGCATCGCTCATCGGGAGAGACGTTCGCAGGGACGCGGCGACGAGCGCCGGGACGTCGACCGGCGCCGGCGCCCCGCGATCCCCGAGCAGGTCCTCGTCGTAGAAGGCGTAGGTGGCCGAGCGCCGCTCGAAGAGCCCGAGGAGCTCCGCCGGGCTCGTGCCGTGGACCAGGTAGAGGCCGGTCAGCCGGCCCTGCTCGAAGCGCAGCCGGTCCGGCGCCCCCTCGGGCGCGTCCGGCCAGAGCACCAGGGTCCCATCGAGGGTCCGGCGGGCGATGCCCAGCAGGACCCGTTGGAGCGGCGCCTTGGCCAGGTCACCGCGCGCGATGGGCTGTCGCCGTCCGTCCATGTCCCTCCCATGGCCCCGCGCCGGGCGCGCGACCGGCGTATACGATGCCCGGGTTCGACCGCAACGTCATCTGACGCTCGTCACAGGGGTCCGAAGCTGAACGCCGCGTCCCGCGCCCAATCGCCCCCGAAGAAGCCGGCGGCGAACACGCCGTCCGCGTCCCAGGCCATGTAGTCCGGGAGCTTCGGCCGGTAGGAGAAGGGCGGGAAGGTGTAGAGTTCGTCGCCCCGGCCGCCCGTGGTCACGACGTACACGTCGAGGGCCTCGCCGCGCGGATGCACGAAGGCGATGGCGCCGCCGGGCCGCGGCCCCTCGGGCGTGTCGAGCGCGTCGGCGGTCCAGGTGAAGGGCAGCCCCTCCTGCGGCTCGGGCGAGAGCCAGATGCGGTTCACGCTGGCCTCGAGCTCCGGCTCGCGGCTCGCCGGGAGCACGCAGGCGTAGCCGTTGCCGAGCGTCGCCCAATAGCCGGACCAGTAGCTCGCGTAGCCGGCGGCGACGCGGTCGTCGTCGCCGTGGATGAAGCAGAAGGGGTGCTCGAAGGCCTGGGCGAGCGGCCCGTACTGGCCCTCGGTCTTCCCTTCCTGGGGCCCGATGGCGATGGGGCCGCTCCGCACGGCCACGGCCTCGCCGTCGACGGTGAGCGTCGCGATGCCCGCGCGGGTGAGCGCGTCGCCGTCGAGCACTACGCTCCGCACGTTCTCGGTGGTCAGCGCGAGCGCCGTACCCTCGACGCGGCTCGAAAGCGTCACGTCGGCGAGCGGCGAGCTCGCGCTCCGGATGCGCACGTAGGAGTGCGTCGGGCTGACCGAGGGCGAGGGCGAGCGGAAGTCGAAGTCGAGCTCGACGTCTGCGAGGCGCCGCTCGTTCATCATGTCCCACATGGGCTCCCAGTCGACGCAATCGGCGCCCGGGCGCTCCCGGTTCCGATCCCACCAGTGCCCGGCGCCCGGCTCCTCGTAGTAGCCGAAGGTCGGCACGATGGGCTCGAGGAGCTCGCGCATGAAGCGCGCCTCGCTCACGGGGACGTTGTCGTCCGCGTCGCCGTGGAGAATGTAGACGGCGCGCCGCACGAGGTTCTCGGCGTAGCGCTCCGTATCGCTCGAGCGCGAGGCGCTGAGGAAGGGCTCGCCGGGGACCGGGTCCCGGGGGTAGCTGTAGAAGCTCCGCCAGCCCGCGCTCGGGCCCACCAGCGCGAAGCGGGTCGGGTAGAGCACGCCGATGTTCCAGGTCCCGTGGCCGCCCATCGAGTGGCCGCTCAGGTACACGCGGCTCGGGTCGATGGCATAGGCCTCCATGGCGTGGTCCAGGGCCTCGAGGCCGTCGATGCGGCCCCAGGCCTCCCAATCGAAGCCGAAGCGGTGGCGGTTCGTCGGCGCGACGATGTAGTGGTCCGGGCTCGCTCCGAGCGCGCGGGCCTGGCCCGGCGCGCGGACGGCGGCGCCATGGAGGGTGAGCAGGAGGCCGTAGCCGTCCTCCGGCGCCTCACCCGAGGGCGGGCGAACGGCGTGGTACTGGACGCTCCCGTCGACGAGCGAGCGGCGCGTCACCGAGAAGACCTCGTCGGCGGCGCGCACGGGGAGCTCCACGGTCGCGCGGTAGCGGGCGTCGAGGCAGGGCGAGGCGACCTCGAGGGTCACGGGCAGCGTCGGGCTTTCGCCGGCGCGGTCCGCCTCGGTGATCGCGCGCTTGGCGCGCACCTCGAAGGCGAGCTGGGCCGTCGCGCCGGCGCCGATGCTCGGGTGCGCGGTCTCCGTCGCCTCGAAGAGATCGCTCTCGACCACGCGGGCGAGCACGGGGCCGAGCACCTCGCCGCGGAGGTTCGTGATGCGGCTCCCGACCCAGGCCTCGAGGGTCTCGCCGACGCGCAGGTCCGGTCGGTGCGGGCTGAGCGTATCGACCCAGACCTCGTCGCTCGTCGTGAAGAGCTCGAGCTGCACGGACGCGGCGCCGCGGGGCGGGTTGATGCGGACCGTGAGCGGGAGCGTGCCCTCCGGCGCCGTGCCGTCGGTCGAGCCCGGAAGCGCGACCCGGTGGTGCCCGTCGTTGTAGACGTCGCCCTGCTGGGTGGCGAGGGGGGCGGCGAGCGTCACGCCGCGGCCGGCGCGGGCGAAGAGGCGCTCACCTTCCGGGACCGGGAGATCGCGGAGGAAGTAGAGCGTCGTGCCCGGCGAGCTCAGCGGGCCGAAGGTCGTGACGACGTCGTCGGGCGCCCAATCGACCCCCGGCGCCGGCGCGTCCACGCTCAGCGTGCCCGCGGCGAAGGCCGGGAACGCCGGGTCCTCCGTGGCGCCCGGAACCCAGCCGCGCAGCCAGGTGCCCGCGAGCTCGAGGGGCGAGGCCTCGCCGACGTCGATCACCGTCTCCGGGAGGGACTCCCCGCAGGTGGGCGGTACGGTCCCGGCGTCCGTGGCCGCATCCGTGGCCGCGTCCACGCTGGCGTCGGCGAACCCGAGGTCCGAGGCGTCCGGGGCCGCGTCGTCGCCGCAGGCGATCGCGGCGACCAGGGAGGCAAGCAAGAAACGTCGCATCAGGGGAGGTTACCAGAGCCTCCCGCGACCGCCTCGTCGGCATTTCGGAGCCCGTGCCCCGGCTTTTCCGCAGGGTTCGGCCGGCCGGGGAGCGCGCGAAGGGTGGGTCTCGTCACCGACCGGCAGCGCCCCCGTGACGACGAGGCGACATGCCGTGATATGTTTCCGGCATGGCCATCGCGCCCCGCACGGCGGAAGAACTTCTCCGCGACGTCGAGAAGCTCAACGACCTCCCCCAACCCGATCTCAAGGCGCTCGCAGACGCCGCCGAGGTCCGAAAGGCCGCCCGTGGCGCGCCGCTTTTCAGCGAGAGCCAGGTGGCCGAGGGCCTCTGGGTCGTCCGCACCGGCGAGGTGAAGCTGACGAAGTCCGGCAAGGACGGGCGCGAGCAGATCCTCTACCTCGCGCGACCCGGCAAGGTGATCACCGAGGGCGTGCGCTTCGACGGGAAGGGCTACCCGGCGAGCGCCATCGCCATGCGCGCGGCCAGCGCGATCCTGATCAGCAACGACATGCTCTCGGACCTCGGCGATCGCCGCCCGGGGCTGCTCCGCTTGCTCATCGATCTGCGCGCAAAGCGTTCGGACCGGACGCTGCAGCTCGTCGGCGATCTCTCGCTCCGGACGGTGCCGGCGCGCCTCGCCAGCTTCCTCTGCACGCTCGTCGCGACGCGCGAGGCCAAGGGGCAGGACGCCCGGAACCTCGTGCGCGACCTGACGACGGAGACCGTCGCGGGCCGCCTCGGGACCGTGCGCGAGGAGATCAGCCGCGGCCTCGCCTACCTCGAGCGCCAGGGCGCGCTCCAGGTCAGCCCGGACCTGATCGAGGTCGTGGACAAGGTCCGCCTCGAGCAGATCGCCTTCGGCAGCAAGAAGGGCAAGAAGAAGAGCTGAGCGCCGCTTCGGCGCTGCGTCAAAAGCTCGCGCCGGCGTTGAAATCCGCCAGCGTGCGGCCCCGGTCCGAGGCGACGACGTGCGTCAGCCCGTCGCTCGCCGCGACGCGCGCCGAGGGCGAGAGGAGCGAGCGCGCGTAGGCCGCGTGGGCGTCGCGTCCGGCACGGAGCGCGACCCGCTGGCCCGCGTGCCGCTCGGCCATCCAGCCGACGGAGGTGTCGAGGTCCGCGTGCGGGAGCGGCGCCTCGCCGTGCCCGTAGGCCGTGACCCCTTCGGGGGCGCGCTCGCCGAGGGCTACCAGCGCCGCGCCGGCCGCGCGGCGCTGCGCGCCCCAGACCGGCGCGGCCGTGAGGTGCATGGTGTCGTTGAAGCGGAGCAGCGTCGGCTTCTCGCCGTCGAAGCGCACGCTCGTGACCGCCGTGTTGGCGACGTTCGCGAGGCGCCGCGGCCGGCGCCGGGCGACCCCGAAGAGCGTCGAGACGAGGGCCGCGAACTCGGCGGGCGTGCCGTGTGTCGCGACGCGCGCGAAGGGCTCCGAGGCGACGGCCAGCGCGACGAGGAGCTCGTTGTCGCTCTTCAGGCTTGCCACGAGTTCGCCCAGCGGCGTCAACG
>JBCDGX010000463.1:0-5204 GCA_038750805.1 Myxococcota bacterium | reverse complement strand
TCGCCGAGCGCCGCGAAGGGCCCCTCGCCGCACGCGGCGCCAAGGGGCCGGCAGCCGGGCTCGCCGGGCGGATGAAACTCCCCGGCTTCGCACTCCTGCCGCCCGCCTTCCGGATAGGGCTCGCAGAGGCTCACGCCGCTCGGGTCATCGACCTGCCGCCAGCCCTCGGGGCAGGGCCACTCGATGGGCGGCACGCCCGCGTCGAGCCACGGAATGCGCGGCGCCTCGATGGGCGGCTCGCCCGCCTCGAGCCAGGGGATGTCGACGGGCGGCACGCCTTCCTCGAGCCAGTCGAGGTCCGGGAGTCGGGTCGACGCGTCGGCGAAGGCGCCCGCGTCCACCCCCGCGTCGCTCGAGGGAGTCGTGCCGCTACATGCCGCGAGCGCGATTGCCACTGCGAGCAGCGAACCCCTCAAGCCCTTCCCCATGCAGGGATGGTCGGCCTTTCGCCGCCTCGCCACAACATCGACTCGGCTTCGCGCAGCAAGAGCGAGCTACGGTGGTGGCACGTCGCCAGGGTCGGGAACGGCCAGGGTGGTGCTCTCCACCGGCGTCATCCCGATGTAGGCCACGTCGTTCCGCAGCCGACGAAGCGGATAGCCCGGGCTCTGAAGGCACACGCCGACGTCATGGCGCTCGACGATGCCGGTCGCGAAGGTGACCGCGGCGCCGTCGACGAGCTGCAGCCCGCACGCGGTCCCCGAGCCTCCCGCCAGACGGAAGCGGAGGGCATCGACCGTTGCCGTCGGCCCGAAGGCGCGAAGGCTGGCCGCTGCCGTCGGTTCGGGGCAATCCGGGCTGCACGCAGCAGGTTCCGTACCGACCACGGCCACATCCGCGAGCGACAGGCTCCCGTTGATGGCGATCAGGCCGCTTTCGCGGTTCCGCTCCAAGACGACGTGGTCCAGGGTCGCCGCCGCTCCGAGCTGCACATGAAGCCCTGCGCCCGCCCGCCCCGAAGCCTCCTCGCTTCGCGTCTCCCTCACCACCGCGTGCTGGATGTTTGCGACCGTCCCCACCCCATCGACGAAGACGCCATGTGTTCGGGTTCGGTCGACGAGCGCACGCTCGAGGCCGAGGCGCGCCCCTCCGCCGACGTCGAACCCGCGCCCGAAGCGGCCGTCCGACACCCGCGGCCCCGTGTCCCGTACGGCCGCATCACGAAGCGTCGCCACCGTGCCCGTGCCGAACGCGCTGAGGCCACCGAGTCCGCGGAGCCCTTCGATGAGTCCGTGCTCGAGCGATAGCGCGGCGCCGTCGTTGACCGAAACACCCCGCCAGCGATCGGCGCCGCCGTCATCGGCTCCACCGCTCAGGCGGAGGTTGTCGATCGCCGCCCGGGACCCCGCGCCCGCGACGCCGACCCCGCCGCCCTGATTGTCCTCGAGCCGAGCGCGGGAAAGGCGGAGCTCGGCACCCGAGGAAACCCGGATGCCTCTGCTCACCTCGCCCTCGAGCGACTGCGTGCCACGGATCACGATGTCCCTCAGCTCCGCCACCGCTCCCTCGAAGTCGACTCCGACGCCGACGTTGCGGCTTCGCTCGACGAGCCCTCGCTCGAGGTCGAGCGATGATGTGCGCTGCACGAGGATCGCGTTGACGTCGAGGCCCACCCGTGAGGCGCGACCGACGGTGTCCCGGACGGCGAGGTCCCGTACCGTGGCCGTGGATGCGCCTGTGACGCCCAAGCCGATGTCCGGGTTTCGCTCGACCAGCGCGCGCTGGAGGACGAGCGAGCTACCGTCGTCGGCGATGATCCCCGCCAGGAAAAAGTTGGCTCTCGTGGGCACGGTGTCGCGAACGATCACGTCGGTGAGCGACGCCTCGCCGCCCCCCAGGGCAAACACGCCGTAGGCGACGTTGCGCTCGACGAGGGCGCGCTCGACGGTCATCACGGCGCCGCTGCTCACACCGACGCCGGCGCCCGTTGCCGGAGCCGGCTGCGTGTCCCGGACCACGACGTCCCGCAAGACCGCGGACGTCCCCTCGCTCGCCGCGCTGACACCCGCGCCTCGGTTCCCGGTCACCAGGGCGCGCTCCACCAAGAGGCGCGCCCCTTGCCCGGCGCGAACGCCCTGACCGGTCCCCTCCAGCGCCCCGGTGAGGGTGTCCGCGACGACGGTGTCGGAAAGCTCCAGCGCGGAGCCTGGCTCCAATACGATGGCGCCTTGTCGCTGGTTGCGGTCGAGCGCGGCGCGGCGAAGGGTCAGCGACGCGGCGGCCGTGACCTCGATGCCGCGACCGAGTACGGGCGTCTCGGGATCCAGCGGCCCCTCGGGCGTTGCGGTGTCCTCGACGACGAGGTCTTGGCCCTCCGCCGAGGCTCCGTCCACGAGACGGAGTCCACGGTCGGTCGTCTCTGTAATGCGGACGGCCCTCAGCGTGACGAGGCCGCCTTCGCCACGAAGCGCCACGCCGCCGATGGGCGCGGGGCCGATGGTGACGTCCTCCAACGTGAACGCTTCGGTGCCGCCGGCCGCGTCGATAACGGCGCCGCGTGTGGCGCCGTCCTCGGGCGCGAGGGAGGTCAACCGGGCGCAGCGCCCGCGGACGGAGAGGCCCCGCGGCCACGCGCGGTCGACGACGTAGGCCCCGGCCGCCAGCATCAGCGTGGTGCCCGCGGGCAGCGCCGCATCGAGCGCTTCGTCGAGGCTCTTGAAGGGCGCCGCGAGGGAGCCGTCGCCGCTCTCCGCGGCCGCATCGACGTAGCGCACGGTCGCCGGGTCGAGGTCGCCGAGCGCGGCGAAAGGCCCCTCGCCGCACGCGGCGCCAAGGGGCCGGCAGCCGGGCTCGCCGGGCGGATGAAACTCGCCGGCTTCGCACTCCTGCCGCCCGCCTTCCGGATACGGCTCGCAGAGGCTCACGCCGCTCGGGTCATCGACCTGCCGCCAGCCTTCGGGGCAGGGCCAGTCGATGGGCGGCACGCCCGCCTCGAGCCAGGGAATGCGCGGCGCTTCGATGGGCGGCTCGCCCGCTTCGAGCCAGGGGATGTCGACGGGCGGGACGCCTTCCTCGAGCCAGTCGAGGTCGGGGAGCCGCGGCGACGCGTCGGCGAAGGCGCCCGCGTCGACACCCGCGTCGCTCGATGGTGGCGGCGGCGGGCACGCCGCGAGCAAGATCGCCACCGCGAGGACGGCCCTTCCCCAAACCCGTTCCACGCCTCGAGCATCGGATGGGACTGAACCCGGCACAAGCGGCGCCGGCGCGCCCCGTCTCGGAGATTAGGGGGGCAGCTCCCCGATGGGGTCGGGCACGTCGCGATCCGTACTCTCGACGGGGGGAACGCCGCTGTCGATGTAGGCCACGCCATCGACCAGCCGACCGAGCGGGTAGTTCGGGCTCACCCGAAGGCAAACGCCGATGTCGTGGCGCTCGACCACGCCAGCACTCAGCTCGACGATGGCGCTGCCCACGACCTGAACGCCGCATACCGTTTCGGGACCCCCGAGGAGCCGGAAGCGCTCGACGTCGACCTGGGCCAGCTGGCCCAAGGCGTGCAGATTGGAAGGCGTGAAGTCGAGGTCGCCCGCGCAATCCGGGAAGCAATCCGAGCGCCGCGTCCCGATGACCGCGACGTCGCGCAGTGAGAGACGGCTGTCGATGGCCCCGATGCCGACTTCGCGACTGCCGGAGACGATGGCGCTCGTGACCGTCGCGGCACCTCCTCCTTGCGCCTGGATGCCGCGTCCGAAGCGGCCCGTCGCTGCGTCGCCCAAGGTGTCGCGCACGACCACCCCGGTAATCGTCGCGTCCGAGCCCATGGCATTGATGAGTATTCCGTACGTTCGGTTGTTCTCGACGAGGGCGCCCTCGACGGTTGCTCGTGCGCCGTTGTTGACGATGATCCCGTGGCCGAAGCGCGCCGGTGAGGGACCCTCGGCGAGGCCGAGGGTGTTCCGGACAGCAATGTCCCGTAGCTCAGCCGACGCGCCGCTCTCGAGGCGAACGCCGGCTTCGCGGCTCGCTTCGATGACGGCCCCGGCAACGCTCAGTGCCGCCTCGTCGAACGCAGAAAGCCCCGTTCCGAAGGAGGTGTCCCCGGCCAGGCCTCGGGTGTTGAGGATGCGGAGGTCGGCGAGAGTGACGGCAGCGCCGCCTACCGCGAGGCCAATGCCGGCGGAGTCGGACACCAACGCGCGATCGAGCCCAAGCCGGCCATTCTCGAACGCCCCGACGCCAACGGCGCCCTCGGTCGCCCCCGCCCCGCTCCGGCGGACAACGAGATCGTCAACGTCGGCGGCGGCTTCGGTACGGACATCCAGGCCACGGATGCTCTCCGAGATGAGCGCTCGGGTCAGGACCAGCCGCGCTCCCTGGCGTGCGAACACGCCGGTCCCGGGCGTCCCCGCTCGACTTCGGGGCTCGCGGACGACCAAGTCGACGGCGCGGGCCTCGGACGCTTCATCGGTCACCCAAACGCCGACGTCCAGGCGGCCTTCGAGAAGGACCCGTTCGACCTCGAGGCGGCCCCCAGCGGCGATCAAGACGCCGACCATGGCAGTGGTCACGGAGCCCGGCACGGCGTCGCGCACGAGCGCGTCTCGCAGCTCGAGGTCTCCGCTCTCGACGACGACACCGTAGTCGCGGTTGCCCTCCACGAGAGCGTGGTTGAGCGACACGAAGGCACCTGTCCCGCCACTCACGACACCCGCCACAGGATTCACGCCCGATGCAGACTGCTGCGTCCCGCGCACCACGAGGTCTTCGGCAGTGGCGCGGGTGTCGGTATCGGTGGTGCGGTTGAGGACGGCCAACCCCGCCGCCCGATTCCGAACCAGCACGGCGCGCCGCATCTCGAGTCGAGCTCCGTCGGATGCCAGCAAGCCCTGGCCGACCCTGCTATCGCTTTCCCTCGATAGCGTGTCCGCCACGACGACGTCGTGGAGCGTGAGGCTCGAGCCCGGGCTGGAGACCAGCGCACCCTGGCGCCGGTTCCGATCGAGCGCGACGCGCCGCGCGGACAACGTGCCAGCCGAGCTCACCTCGACGCCTCGACCGAGACCCTGCGTCTCGAGATCCGCCGGGCCTTCGGGCGTTGCCGTGTCTTCGACGACGAGGTCCTCCGCGTCGGCTTGCGCCCCGTCCGCGACGAACAGCCCGCGGTCGGTCGTGGCGGTGATGCGAACGGCACGGAGCCTGATGAGACCCCCCTCGCCGCGCAGCGCCACGCCGCCGATGGGCGCGGGGCCGATGGTGACGTCCTC
>JBCDGX010000462.1:0-5206 GCA_038750805.1 Myxococcota bacterium | reverse complement strand
CCCCCGATCGCCTCGGGCGCCTCTGCACGGCGCGGCCACCGAGCCGAGCGCCGGGGCTCAAGGCGATTGCGTGACATTGATCACGTCACGAAACGAGAGTGCCGTTCGCATCCGCCGCGGCCATCGTTCGGCGGCCCGTCGGAGCCACGGGGGCCGCATCCTCCGCCGCCGGCCGGGCCCGGCCTTTCTCGTTTCAGCAAGAATATCCGAGCGTTTCAAGGCGGGTTGCGAGCGCATGGCGTCGAGGCCGGACGCTCGGCGCTCGGCCTACGTGGTCCTCCGTAGGCGGCGCACGAAGCCCTCGAGCGGGCCCTCGAAGCCCCCTTCGCGGCGCTGGAAACCCATTCCGATGACGAAATGGGGGCTGGGCAACGTCCAAAGGAAACGCATGTAGGGGGGCAACGGCGCCCCCGCGCAGGGGACGTGCTGGGCTCTCCTCGGGGACTACACCAGCACGAGTCGCCGCTCACGAACCCGTCATCTGGACGGCACACGGCGTGCAAACGCCCATCTCGCCGGCACCGCCGGCCCACGAATTTTGGAGGGGTCCCGAGAGGCCACGCCCAACCCGACCGGACACGCTCGCTCACTCCACAACGGCCGCACGACGGCCGGATCGTCGAGCCTCTCGTCCCGTCGCCTGCGCGCCTTCTCACGTTCCGACAGCCCCTCCCGAGCCCCTCGAACCCGGAACCGAAATCTTCGACGTCGCGCTCGCGTTGTCCTTCCCCGCGTCAGGCGAGGGAGCACGGCGCGGCGGACTTCGCGCGAGAACGACCATGGCAAAGCAGGCACTTCAGACCCCGCGCAAGGCGGGCACCAAGGCAACCCCGGCGGCGAAGACCGCGGCGCAGGGGAAGACGGATCCGTCGAGCGCCCAGCTCGCCAAGGCCCGCACCGACGCCGAGAAGGCGCTCAAGGAGCTCGAGCGCCAGGGCGCCGGCGACTCCACGCTCTCGCGCTACTTCCGCGAGATGGCGTGTCACCAGGTCCTCACCCCCCAGGAGGAGGTCGAGGCGGCGCGCAAGGTCGAGGAGCTCGAGATCGCCTACTGGAAGGCGCTCTTCTCCTACCTCCCCTGCTTCGAGACGGTCGCGGCCGTCATCGAGTCCAACGTCAGCGACCCCGTCCCGCAGCTCGCGGCGATGCGCAAGCTCGTGAAGAGCGCCAAGCGCGCGAAGCTCGGCACGCGCAACCAGGAAAAGTGGGACGTGCTCGTCGACGAGTGCTCGGCGCACATGCGCGCGAACGACTCGGACCGCCTCTTCGTGCAGGAGGCCGACAAGGCCGTGCATCGCCTCGCCGGTGATTTCGCCGACGAGCTCGACGTCCTCGGCGAGGAGATCCGCATCACCCAGTCCTTCAAGGACTACCTCAAGGGTGTGGAGCGGGCGCAGCGCGCGCAGCAGCGCGCCAAGAACCGCTTCGTCGCGGCGAACCTCCGCCTCGTGGTCAGCATCGCCCGCCGCTACAACCGCGGCCGGCTCCCGCTCATCGACCTCATCCAGGAGGGCAACATCGGCCTCATGAAGGCCGTCGAGCGCTTCGACCACAACCGCGGCTACCGCTTCTCGACGTACGCCTCCTGGTGGATCCGTCACGCGATCAGCCGCGCCCTCGCCGACAAGGGCCGGGCGGTGCGCATCCCCGTGCACATGCTCGACACCTACAACCGCGTCGCCCGCGCCACCCAGGCGATCGCGACGCGCACCGGCAAGGAGCCCACGCCCGAGGAGCTCGAGAAGGAGACCGGCATCGCCGCCGAGAAGCTCGAGAAGATCAAGGGCTACTGGGCCGAGACGCCCTTCAGCCTCGACCGCCCCGTCAACGACGAGGACGGCCGGAAGTTCATCGACTTCCTCGAGCAGGAGAACGTCCCGACGCCCTACGAGCAGCTCGTCTCCCAGAAGTGGAGCGACGAGGTGCGGCGCCTCCTCGACACCCTGACGCCCATGGAGGCCCGCATCCTCCGCTGGCGCTTCGGTCTCGACGACGAGGACGAGCTCACGCTCAAGGAGATCGGCGACAAGTACAACCTGTCGCGCGAGCGCATCCGTCAGCTCCAGGAGCAGGCGCTGGGCAAGATCCGGCGCCAGATCAAGGACTGAACGCGCGCCCGGGCCTCGCGCCCGAGCCACCGCCAGCGGCGGGCCCGAAAGGGCTCGCCGTTTTGCGTTGACGCCTTCCGTTTCGCCACGCGGGACCGCGACGTAGGCTCCCGCCATGACGCGCGCGCTCGCCATCCTCCTCCTCGCCTGCTTCGCCTGCGACGAAGGGGGCGCCCCCGCCGAGATGCGGACGCTCCGAAGCGCGGACGTGCCCGCGTACCTGCGCATGGTCGGGGAGGACCGGGAGAAGCTCTTCCGCGGCGTCCAGGAGGCGGCGCGGCGTGTCGTGCCGGCCTTCCGGGACCCGGACGTCGACGCGAGCGAGCGGGCGTCGCGGGTGACGACCATGCTCGAGCGCATCGATGCCGAGCGCCGCGGCGTCGCCGAGCTCGTCTTCAGCCCCGTGCTCTACCTCGGCGCGACCGATGGCGACGGCGAGCTCCTCGCCCAGAAGGGAGCGCGGAGCGGCGACCTCGTCGGCGTCGGCGCCGACTACGCCGGCTGGGACGTCGTGAAGGAGGCGCTCGCCGGCCGGGCCGGGCACGCGGTCGTGGACCTGGCCGACGTGCTCCCCGCGGACGAGGGGCCCATCGATACCTGGCTCTTCGCGGCGCCGATCTTCGTCGGCGATGCCGAGGTCGCCGGCGCCTTCGTGGCGGGCATCCCGCTCTGGCGCGAGGCCCAGCGGCTGACCGCCCAGATCCGCCTCGAGAGCGCGGAGCGCGTGGCGTCCGGCGAGGTGCTCTGGGCCTACCTCGTGCGTGGGCCCCAGGCCTACGCGAGCCGCGAGCCTCCGGCGTCCACGGACATCACCGACGCCATCCCGGATGCGGCGGCGCGCGCGGCTGGGCTCGCGACGAAGCCCGACGGCTACGTCACGCAGATGCCGCTCTTCCGGCGCTGGTACGGCCTCGCAGTGATCCCCCTCCCGACGCTCGCCGAGGACGTGCATCTGGTCGCCTTCCGCGCGAACGCGATGGACTGAGAGCGCTCGTAGCCTTCGCCGGGGCCGGCGTGCGACCTTCGCGCCGTGGACACGTCGACGCCGCGCACGCGGCTCTTGCTCTCCCTCGCCCTGGCGGGGTGCGTCCTCGGAGGCTGTGGAGGCGCGGCCCCCGCGACCGAGCTCCCCGAGCCCACCGCGCCCCCGCTACCCTGGGACGATCGCGGTCTCCCCGAGGCCGAGGATCTCCCCGTCGTGGACTCGCCGCTCGTCGCCCTGGTCGGCGGCCGGGTCGTGACGCCCGGCGCCATCCTCGACGAGGGCGTGGTGGTCTTCGAGAACGGTCGCCTGCGTGCGATCGGTGAGGCGGGGGAGGTCGCGGTGCCCGAGGGCGCCCAGGTGGTCGACGTGGCGGGTCGCACGGTCACGCCGGGCGTCATCGACACGCACTCGCACATGGGCGTCTACGCCGCACCGGGCGTCCGCGCGCACTCCGACGGCAACGAGGCCACGGCGCCGAACACGGCCCAGGTCCAGGCCGCCGACTCCGTATGGCCGCAGGACCCCGGCCTCCAGCGCGCGCTCGCCGCCGGGGTCACCACCATCCACGTCCTCCCGGGCTCGACCAACCTGATCGGCGGCCGCGGCGTGACCCTCAAGCTCCACCTCGGACGGAGCGTCGACGAGATGCGTTTCCCCGGCGCGCTCGACTCGGTGAAGATGGCCTGCGGCGAGAACCCCAAGCGCGTCTACGGCGGGCGGCGCCAGTTCCCCTCGACGCGTATGGGCAACGTCGCGGGCTACCGCGCCGCCTACCTCGCGGCCCGCGAGTACGGCCGGGGCTGGGGCGATTGGCAACACCAGCACCGCTTGTGGCAGCGCAAGCGCATGAAGTTCGATCGCTTTCGCGACGCCGTCGCCGCGGCGGAGCGCGGGGAGGGCGAGCGGCCGAGCGACGAGGTCGAGGACCCGGGGCCGGAGCCCGCGCCGCCCGCGCGCGACCCGGCCCTCGAGACGCTCTTCGGCGTCCTCGAGGGGCGCCTCCTCGTCCAGATGCATTGCTACCGGGCCGACGAGATGGCCCGCATGATGGCCCTCGGCCAGGAGCTCGGCTTCCGCGTGCGCTCCTTCCACCACGCTGTCGAGGCCTACAAGATCCGCGATCTTCTCGCCGCCCAGGACGTCGCCATCAGCACCTGGGCCGATTGGTGGGGCTTCAAGATGGAGGCCTATGACGCCATCCCCGAGAACCTCGCGCTCCTCCAGACGGCCAGCGTGCGCGCCATCGTGCACTCGGACAGCGAGATGCTCATCCAGCGTCTGAACCAGGAGGCCGCGAAGGCCATGTGGGCCGGACGCCATGCGGGCCTCGAGGTCGGGGAGCTCGATGCCTACCGCTGGATCACGTCGAACCCGGCCTGGGCCCTCGGCGTCCAGCAGGTCACGGGCACGCTCGAGGAGGGCAAGATGGCCGACGTCGTCGTCTGGTCTGGGGACCCGCTCAGCGTCTACACGCACGCGGACCTCGTCTTCGTCGACGGGCTCCTCGCCTGGGATCGCGGCGGAGAGCTCGGCCCGGCCGGCGCCGAGGGCACGCCGCCCACGGACTTCGAGCTCGGTCAGAACGAGAGCGAGGTGCTGCCGTGAGCGCGTGGCTTCGAAGCATCGCCCTCGCGGCGACCTGGCTCCTTCTCCCGGGCCTCGCCGACGCGCAGCAGGAGACCCTCGCCCTCGTGGGGGCGACGCTCCGCTCCGGCGACGGGCCCGCCGTGGCCGACGCCACCGTGGTCTTGCGCGACGGCGTCGTCGTGGCCGCCGGAGCCGACGTCCGCGTGCCCTCCGGGGCCACGCGCGTCGAGCTCCCCGAAGGCGCCGTGATCACTCCGGGCTTCGTCGCCGTCGGGGCGCCCCTCGGCCTCGTCGAGATCAGCCTCTAGGCGAGCACCCGGGACGATGCGCCCGGTGGCCCGCGGGCCGATGCCGTCCGTGCGTCCTTTCAGGCCTCGGACGGCTACGACCCGGACTCGACGCTCGTACGCGTCGCGCGCCTCGGGGGCATCACGACGGCCTTGAGCGTGCCGACGGGGGGGCTGGTCTCCGGGACGAGCGCCGTCGTGGACCTCGCGGGGGCGACGCCAGACCAGGCGATCGTGCT
>JBCDGX010000461.1:0-5209 GCA_038750805.1 Myxococcota bacterium | reverse complement strand
CGAAGCCCGACGCGTGCGTCAGGCGCGGCGCTTCGACGCGAGCACGGCGCCCCGGGCCCGCGCCGCCTGGCAATGGGTGATGGCGATGGCCAGCGCGTCCGTCGCGTCCACGCTCGGGAGCGCGCTCAGGCCGAGGAGCGCGCCGACGAGCTGGGCGACCTGGTCCTTCGAGGCGCCGCCGCGGCCGGCGACGGTCCGCTTCACGAGCGTCGGCGCGTACTCGTGAATCGGGAGCGCCGCCTTCTCCGCCACGAGCAGCACCACGCCCCGCGCGTGGCCGAGCTTCAGCGCCGCGTTCGCGTGCTTGGCGAAGAAGATCTCCTCGACGGCGACCACCGCCGGCGCGTGCGCCTCGATGAGCTCGACGAGGCCGGCCTCGATGCGGGCGAGGCGCTCGGGCAGCGGGCAGCGCTCGCCGGCGCGGATGACGCCCGCCGCGCAGGCGTGGAGCTTCGGCCCCCGCGCCTCGACGACGCCCCAGCCCGTCAGGCGGGTGCCAGGATCGATCCCGAGAACGCGCACGGCGCTTTCGGTGTACCGCGGCGGCGGATCGGCGGCTACACCGGCGGAATGAGCGCCCCCGACGCGGACGGCCCCATCGCGGTCCTCGAGGTCCCCGTGAGCTTGAGCGTCGCGGACGTGCGCCACGGCTTCGTGCGGACGCTGCTGGCCCAGACGCCGGGGCTTCGCGTGCTCCCGGTGGCCTGGACGGCGGCTTTGGCGGTGCTCGCCGTGGGCCTCCTCGAGCTCGCGAAGGGCACGGCCCTCGGGCGCCTCGAGGGCGCCTTCCTCGCCTTCGCCGGGCTCTTCGTGGTCGGCGTGCCGGCCGTGGTGCATCGCGTGGCGGCGCGGGGCCTGGCCGCCATGGGCGGGCCGACGGGGGTGTGGCGATTCCGGGCGGATGCGCTCCAGGTGCAGGTCGGGCGCATGCTCCAGACCCTGCACTGGGAGAACGTTCACACCGTCACCACGACGCGGCGCGCCTACCTCGTCCATCCGCGCCCGGGTGCCTTCCACGTGCTCCCCCGCGCCGGCCTCGACACCGCCCAGACGGCCGAAATCGAAGCGTTTCTCGCCAAAGCCCCGCGGGCCCGGCCCTTCGTGCTCGGGTGGATGAGCCCGGCGGCGCTGATGAGCCTGGCCATCGGCGCGTACCTGGCCTGGACCTGGCTGGCCGAGCGCTGAAGCCGGCGGCACACGTCCTTACCCTCGGCGAAATCCCCAGGAAACCTCCGGGGACTACGTTGGTCGCATGCAGCTCCACCTCGTCGACGGGACCTACGAGCTCTTCCGGATGCACTTCGGCGCCCCGCCGGCCACGGCCCCGGACGGGCGCGAGGTCGGGGCGACGCGCGCGCTTCTTCGGAGCCTTCACGGCCTCCTGCGCGAGCGGGACGTGACCCACGTGGGCATCGCCTTCGACAGCGTGGTCGAGTCCTTCCGGAACGGGCTCTTCGACGGCTACAAGACCGGCGAGGGCATGGACCCGGCGCTTCACGCACAGTTCGAGCTGGCGGAGCGGGCGGCGGCGGCGCTCGGCATCGTGGTCTGGCCGATGAAGGAGATGGAGGCCGACGACGCGCTCTGCACGGCGGCGCGGCGCTTCGCCGATGCGCCGGGGGTCGAGCGGATCTTCGTCTGCTCGCCGGACAAGGACCTCTGCCAGGTCGTGCGCGGCGGCCACATCGTCACCTTCGATCGGCGCCGCGGGCGCATCACGGACGAAGAGGGCGTGAAGACGAAGTTCGGCGTGCCGCCCGCGGCGATCCCCGACTACCTCGCGCTGGTCGGGGACACGGCGGACGGCATCCCGGGCATCCCGCGCTGGGGCGCCAAGAGCGCCGCCCGGGTGCTCGAGCATTACGGGTCGCTCGAGGCGATCCCCGACGACGCCCGGACCTGGGAGGTGAAGGTCCGCGGCGCCGCGGCCCTCGCCGAGAACCTCGCCACGCGCCGCGAGGAGGCCGCCCTCTACAAGCGCCTGGCGACGCTGCGGGACGACGCACCGATCGATACGAGCCTCGAAGAGCTCCGCTGGGGAGGCGTCGACGCCCCGCTGCTGGCGGCGGTCTGCGAGGAGCTCGGCGACGACCGTTTCCTGGCCCGCTTCGCCGCTTGAGCGGCACCCTCCCGAGCCGGTCATGGCACATAGGTGCCACCGAGGGGTGAAAGCGCCGCACGGTTTCGCTAAGGTGGCGCACTCGCGGGCGCGACCTCCCCCTGTTCTTCACGCGCCCGCCGCTTGCCTGCGGAGATTTCGATGAAGCTCTTCTCCCCCGCCCTGGCCCTCCTGGCCGGGCTCTTTTTGCTCAGCGCGTGTTCCGGCGACGACGACGGCGGCGGCATGGTCGACGACATGGGCATGATGGACGTCGACATGGGCATGTCCGATGCGGACATGGGCACGACCGAGACGGACATGGGCATCGACGACCCGACCTGCTTCGGGCAGGGCTTCGGCGTCGGCTGCACCACGGCCATGGGCTGCCGCATCGGCACCTGCCAGCCCACGCTCAACTTCGTCGAGTTCGGCGGCGACGAGGACCCCATCGACGATCTCCCGAGCGGGGAGAACGGCATCCCCGGCGGCGAGCTCTACACCGGCGGCTTCTGCACCATCGACACGCTCACCGAGGGCACGCCCGACTGCCTCGAGAACGACGGCATCTGCGGCGACTGCATGACCTGCATCAACGCCTTCGGTGGCGGCGCCTGCTACCTGAACTGCGACCCCGCCGCCGCGGGGAACGACATCTGCCCCGACGGCTGGGCCTGCCTCGGCCTGAACAACGGTGGCGGCGTGTGCTTCGACGGCTGCCAGACGGACGTCGACTGCTGGGCCAACGCGGTCATCCGCGAGGAGACGAACGGCATCCCCGGCTTCCAGACCGGCGACGATTGCGCGAACGTCCCGAGCCCCTGCGGCTTCGCGGGCCCGGACCAGCTCCGGTTCATCCCCTCGGGCAACCCGACCTGCAACCCGGACACCTTCCAGTGCGAGCTCGACGGTGACCCGACGGCCCAGGCCGGCGACATGTGCGGCGGCGACGTGCAGTGCGAGGACGGCGGCAACTGCCAGGACGAGCGCAGCTTCGACCTCATCGACGGCGAGTACCGCATCTTCGTCGGCGGCTACTGCTTCGGCCCGACCTGCGAGTCGGCGGCGGACTGCAACGGCGACGCCGTCTGCGGCGGCGCGCGCTCGGACGTCTGGACGGACTTCACGCCGACCTGCCTCGAGGGCTGCGACCTGACCGCGGGCGTCGACGCCATGGACCCGGCGACCTGGCCGACGGGCCGGGGCGGCTGCTCCGAGGGCTTCAAGTGCCTCTCGGACGCCGACGGCGACAACCCCGAGCTCGGCGTCTGCGTGCTCGACCGCGTGGACCCGCTCTCGGAGAACGGCACCTTCACGCAGGCCTTCGGCTCCGGTCCCACGGAGCCGAACTTCGGCGCGCTCTGCACCGTGGACACGGACTGCTTCAACCCCTTCGGCTACGGCGATTGCGTCATCGGCTTCAATGGCCGGGACGGCTACTGCACCGTGGAGGAGGCGGCCGTGCTCGAGGCCTCCGGCTTCGACGTCTGCCCCGAGGAGACCGGCGTGGTCGTCGCGACGAGCGAGGCCCCGGAGCTCGCCAGCACCTGCCTGCTCGCCTGCGACACGCCGGCGGATTGCCCCGTCGGCTTCGGCTGTCTCCCGGACGCGGACGGCGGGACCTCCTTCTGCGCGGCCGTCGGCTGCGAGGACAGCACGCAGTGCCGGGCCGACGCCGAGTGCATCGCCGGCGCCTGCTTCCTCCCCTGCACCAACGGCGACAGCTGTGACGACGGCTTCGGCTGCCTCCCGCTGAACTCGATCTTCGACGTGGAGCCCACGGACAACGTCTGCTTCGACGTGTGCGCCAACGACGACCAGTGCCCGCGCGACCAGGTCTGCGCCGGCGAGACGGCCGAGGTCCTCGGCCAGTGCATCAACGAGTGCCTCGACGCGACGGAGTGCGCCGAGGGCGAGGCCTGCGTCGACTTCGACGGCGCGAGCGGCGGCGAGCGCGAGTGCCAGGCCAACTGCGTCGAGGACGCCGACTGCCGCACCGGCGAGGTCTGCGACGAGGAGACCGAGGTCTGCACGGCGGTCCCGGAGCCTTGAGGCCCTAGCGGTCGGCTCGCCGGCCCGAACCCCGACGCGCCCCGCTTCCTCCACCGGAGGAGCGGGGCGTCGTCGTTCGGGCTACTCGATGCTCAGGGCCCGCGGGCCCGTGGTGGTGCGCTCGCCGGGGGCGTCGACGTCGTAGGCGCTCATCCCGAGGCCCGCGAGCTCGCCGCGGGCGAAGAAGGTGAGCGGGAGCGGCAGGGTGGTGAGGGCCTCGGCGGCCAGGGGCTCGAGCTCGAGGCGGAGGAAGCCGGGGCGTCGGCGGGTCGCGCGGCGTACGGCCGAGGCCTGGTTCATCGCGGCCAGCGTAGCGTCGGTGACGACGACGCCGGTGGGCAGGGCGATCTCGACGATGGGCCGGCTCACGGCGCGCTCGGCCTGGACCGCCAGCTCGAAGGCGATGGACTCGCCGAGGGGCAGGGGCTCTGGCCCGTCGCTCCAGAGCTCGCCGAGCTCGCTCCGGAGCGTGAGGGCGATGGGTCCTTCGCTCGCCTCGAAGGGGCGCCCGTAGATGACCTCCGCGCGGACGAAGAGGTGGCCCTCGGCCGGCGCGGCGGAGGCCCCGAAGCGCGAGCCCGCGCGCGCACCGCCGGCGAGCACGGCGACGCCGCTGCCGAAGCTCGCCTGCTCGCGCGCGTCTCCGGCGCGGAGCTCGGCCTCCGTCGCCGCGCCGAAGAGCCCGTAGGCGCCCGTGGCCAGCCACCAGAAGGTCGGAGCGCCGCCGGCCCGGACGAGGTCCGGCGCCTGGAAGGCCGCCGCGGCGAGGAGAGCCTCAGCGTCCTCGGGGCGTGCCGCGCGGGCGGCGGCGAGCGCGAGGGCGCAGGTCGCCTCGAAGCGCTCCCGCGGGGTCTCGCCCTTCGCCCGGAGACCGACGGGGCCGGGCTCCGAGCCCTCTTCGAGCGCGCGCGCGAGCATGGCCCGGCCGTGCCCGTCGTCGGGGTTGGCGACGAGCAGGGCCGCGGCGGCGCGGGCGAGCAGGCCCACGTCCGTGGGCCGGTCCCGGAGGACGCGGCGAAGCGGCGGGAGCTGCTCGACGAGGAAGCGGCGCACGTCCTG
>JBCDGX010000460.1:0-5243 GCA_038750805.1 Myxococcota bacterium | reverse complement strand
GGGGCTCATCGGTTGGTGCGGTGGGGGGTTTGGCTTGGGGTGTGGGTGGCGGGTAGCCCGGGGTCGACCCCTCCCCTCTTCCGGCGCCGGGGGGGGGGCCTCCTCGGGGGGCGCCTCCTCGGGGGGCGGGGCCTCTTCGCCCGGCACCGGTCGCGGGGCCCCCAGGGAGCCGCCGCCCTGGGCCGACGCCACGGAGGTCGAGACCAGCAGGGCGCCGAGGACGGTCACGAGGCGAAGCACGTAGGTCACGCTAGCCCGCGCTCGCGTCCGCGGCGAGTCACCGGCGCCGACGCTGCCCGTCAGAGCGAGAGGGCCCGCATGCGCGCGGCGGCATCCTCGGGCGTGACCCACACGAGCGGCATGCCCGAGGCCATCTCGAGGCCCGCGCCGGGGCCGCTCCGGGGGATCAGCTCCGCGTACCAGAAGGCGGCGGGATCGCGGCGGGCGCGCGTCGGCGGCAGCCGGAAGATCACGTTGTAGGCCTGGCGCCCGCTCACGCGGATGGCGCGGCGGAGGGCGCGCTGGAGCACTTCGGCGAAGCGGTCGAGGGCCGCGTCGTCGGTCTCTCCGAAGGGCCCCGTCGCGCCGCGCATGGCCACCCAGGTCTCGTAGGGCGTCGCCGGCGCGAAGGGGCAGAAGGCGATGACGTTCCCGGCCGCCTCGACGAGCCGGTCCCCGATGCGGAGCTCGCGCTCGACGACCGTGCTCAGGAGCGTCTCGCCCTCCCGCCGCTCGTGCTCCCGCGCGAGATCCCAGCGGAGCCGCACCGCCGGGCCGAGCACCGTCGCCGCGAGCACCTGCGCGTGCGGATGCGGCTGCGAGCTGCCCGCGCGGCGACCGCGGTTCCGGAAGAGGCTCACGTGCCGGATCCCGTCGACCTCCTCGTGCGTCCGGACCCGCTGGCGGTAGGCGCGGAGCACCCGCCGAAGCAGGTCCACCTCGAAGGTCGCGAGGTCCCCGTCGTGGTCCGGGCCCTCCACGATCACCTCGTGGATGCCCGCGCCCGGGCGCACGTGACCGCCACCGACGGCCGGCACCTCGAGGTCCGTCGCGCGCACCGCCGGGTATTTGTTCGGCGCGACGCGCACGACCCAGGGCCCCTCGGGCGGGTCCTGCCAGACCGTCGGCTCCGTGTCGCCCTCCCGGCCCGGGCAGAAGGGGCAGGGCCCCGCGGGCTCCGGAAGGAGGGGCTCCTCCTTCGCGCGCTCCCCGAGGGGCACCTGCTTCCGGCTGGGCGCGACGATGCGCCAGCCGTCGGTCATCGGGTCGTGGCGGTACTGCGGCGCCGCCGCGAAGTCCTCGGCCATGGGGCGAGCTTATCGCGGCTGGCGGCGCGCACCGCCCGGCGCGTCAGTACATGTGCTGGCCGCCGTTGATCGACAGCGTGGAGCCCGTGATGAAGCCGGCGTCGTCGCCCACGAGGAAGAGCACGCCGCGCGCGATCTCCTCGGGCTGGCCGAGGCGCCCCACGGGCACCTTCGCGACGATCTTCTGGAGCACCTTCTCGGGCACGGCGCGCACCATGTCCGTGTCGATGTAGCCCGGCGCGATGGCGTTCACGGTGATCCCGTTCCGCGCGCCCTCCTGGGCCAGGGCCTTCGTGAACCCGTGGATGCCGGACTTCGCCGCGGCGTAGTTGACCTGCCCGTACTGGCCGGCCTGACCGTTGATCGAGCCGATGTTGACGATGCGTCCGAAGCCGCGCTCGCGCATGCCCTCGATGACCGCGCGAGAGCAGTGGAAGCAGCCGCCGAGGTTCGTGTCGAGCACCTTCTGCCATTGCTGCACGTCCATGCGGTGCATGGTCCCGTCGCGGGTGATGCCGGCGTTGTTGACGAGCACGTCGATGGGGCCGAGCTCGGCCTCGATCACCCCCACGGCCTCGGACACCTTGTCGTAGTCCGAGACGTCGAACTTGAAGGTGCGGATGCCGGTCCGCTCGGTGAACGCCTTGGCGCGCTCTTCGTTGCCCGCGTAGTTGGCCGCGACCTGATAGCCGGCGTCCTTGAGGGCCACCGCGATGGCCTCGCCGATGCCTCGCGTACCGCCCGTGACGAGTGCCGTGCGCATGTTTCCCCATTCCTTTCCCGGACCGCGTCCTCGCGACCCGCGCGTGCTGCCGTGCCCCTGGGCCCGGGTGGCTCGACCCCTCGAGCCGGTCAGCCTTCTAGACACGGGTCCGGCGGCGCCCAGCCGGAGACCCACACGGCCGCCGCCTTCGGCGCCGGGGGATTCGCCAACCGAACGGTCGCTCGAACGCCACGCGCGAGGCTCAGACGCTGCGCGGGACGCCGGCGCGCTCGAGCATGGTGCGGAGCTCGGCGTCGCCGTGGTGGCGAATGAACGCCAAATCACCGCGGGCGAGAGCCCCGGCCGCGAGGGCGCCGCGGAGCAGCCGGACCGTGCCCAGGCGGTCGCCGCGCACGCAGGCCGCGCGGGCGGCGATGCCGAGCCAGGGGCCCGGGTCGTCGGCGCCTCCGGCGAGGGCTTCGATGGTGGCGGGCGCCACGGCGCCGCTCTCGGCGAGGCGCAGGGCCTCGGCGCTCGGCCCGAGCACGGCGGCGAGGCGGAAACGCTCGTCGGCGCCCACGCCGGCCTCCTCGAGCACCTCGATCACGCGCCGGAGCCGCGTGGGGCGAAGCTCCTCGGGGGTGAAGCGCAGCAGCGCGCGCATGGCGTCCAGGCTCGGCTCAGCGCCGAGGCGGTCGATGGCCCGGTGCAGGCTGCCGGGGAGCGGGTCGCCGGCGGCGAGGAAGGCCTCGAGGCGCTCCCGGAGGCGCGGTGCGATGCCCGGCTCGCGCCCGACGACGGTCCGGGCGAGGGCCTCGGCCATCTCCTCGTCCCCGAAGCGGCGGAGCTGCTCGCAGTAGCGGACGACGTCGCCCCCGGAGAGCCAGCGCGAGCGCTCGACGCGCAGGAGGCGCTCGGCGTCCCCGCTCTCGAAGAGCTCGATCCAGCCGAGCACCTCTTCGAGGAGGAGCCGGGCCGTATGCCGCGGGCCCTGCGGCCGGATCGGGGTGGGGAGCCGGCGGAGCTCGTCCCGGAGCCGCGCCGCCAGGTCCCGGCGCGTGCCCCCCTCGAGCGTCGGCACCCAGAGCGCCGGCGGCACGTCGCCGAGGCCGGCGGCGTCGCCGCGGCCTCCCAACACGCCATCGAGCGGTGCTCCGGGGATCATGCCCCGCACGATGGGGCGCCGAGCGGCCTCCGCCAAGGTGCGAAGGTCACGTTCGCGGGGCAGGCGTGTGCGTTTCGGCGGCGCCGGGCCGTCCCCGGGTGCCCAGCAGCCAGTCGAAGAGCGGCGAGGAGATGCCGAATCGGGACCGCGCCCCCTCGGGCCCGTGGTGATGCCGGAGATGGTGCGCCCGCACGGCGCGGAGCCACCCCGGGCCCCCGCGGCCGTGGTGGATCGCGTAGTGGACGGCCTCGTAGGCCAGGTAGGCGAGGAGGCTCCCGGCGAAGGCGGCGTCCCAGGCCTCGCCGAAGAGCTGGGCGGCGCCGTAGAGCACGGCCGCGGCGCTCGCGAACTGCCAGGGCGTGGCCACGAGCCTGTCCCCATCCCAGGGCCGCGCGTGATGGTGGCCGTGGACGAGGAAGCGGTAGCCGACGGTGACGGGCTTGGTCCCGGCGACGTGAAAGAGCCAGCGGTGCATCGCGTACTCGAGGGCCGCCCAGAGGAGCGCCCCGGCGAGCATCACGGCCGGCGCCCGCGCGGCGCCGCGCTCGAGGAGCGCACCGACCATGGGCGTCACGTAGGCGAAGGGCAGCCAGGGCGGCGAGCGGAAGAGCGCCTCCATCACGCCGCTCTCGAAGAGGCGAAGCGAGCCCCGCGTGGGGCGCTCGTCCTCGCCGGTCTCCATCGCGCGTACGCAGGCTTCCGTGAGCACGGACGGACGATGCGGTCGCTCGGCGCCGGGTCAAACCCCCTCCGTGCTACGTTGCCCCCAGGCCGCGAGCAGCCATGTCGGAGAAGGCAGTGTCCGAAGAGGCGGCGTCCGAGGAGCCGACGTCCGACGACGACCGGGCGGGGAGCGACCCCGGCGACGAGCATCCGGCGCTCGCCGAGACGCTCACCAGCCTGAACCCCGCGGAGGGTCCCGGGCTCGACGCGGCGACGGTGGCGGCCTTCGCGGCGGGGCGCTCGGCGCCGCGCGTGGTGCCGGAGCGCGAGACGCCGGAGGGCGAGGACCCGATCCTCGGGCGCGTCCTCGGCGGCCTCTACCAGGTGGAGCATCGCCTCGGCGAGGGCGGCATGGGCACGGTGTACCGGGCCAACCACGTGCACCTGAACCGGCCCTTCGCCGTGAAGGTGCTGAGCGAGCGCGTCGCCTCCAGCCAGCAGGCCGTCGAGCGGCTCCTCCAGGAGGCCAAGACGGCCTCGTCCATCGAGCACGACAACATCGTCGACGTCGTCAGCTTCGACGTGACGGACGATGGCCGCGTCTTTCTCGTCATGGAGCTCCTCCGCGGCGAGAGCCTCGCGGACGCCCTCGACCACGGGCCCATGCCCCTCGAGCGGGCGCTCCCCCTCGCGTACCAGGTCGCCGACGCGCTGCAGGCGGCCCACGACGCCGGCGTCATCCACCGCGACCTCAAGCCGGAGAACGTCTTCCTCGTCCGGAAGGGCGGCATCGAGTTCGTGAAGGTCCTCGATTTCGGCATCTCGAAGGTGCAGTCCGCGGAGGCCGAGGAGGTGCGCATGACGCGCACCGGGCAGCTCGTGGGGACGCCGCTCTACATGTCGCCGGAGCAGAGCCGGGGCGAGACCGACGTGGACCATCGCGCCGACGTCTATGCCCTCGGCATCGTGCTCTACGAGATGCTCACGGGCGATCCGCCCTTCGAGGGGACGAACTACTTCCAGCTGCTCTGGAAGCATGGCAACGAGCCGCCGCAGCCGCTCCGCAAGCGCGCCCGGACCGTGCCCAAGCCCGTCGACCAGGTCGTGCTCCGGGCGCTCGCCAAGCGGGCGGACGAGCGCTTCGCGAGCATGAGCGCCTTCGCGGCGGCGCTCCTCGAGGCGGCACCGGACGTCCGGCCGAGCCTCCCGACCCCCACCTCCCTGCCGCCGGCTCCGCCGGAGCTGCCGGTCTCGCGGACGCCGCGCGGCCTCCTGCTCGCGCTCGGGGCCGTGGCGCTGATCGCCGTGGGCTTCGGGGCCTCGCGCCTCTTCCGGGACGCCCCGCCGGCGCCGGTGCACGTCGCCACCCCGGCCCCCCCGGTGCCCGACGCGGCGCCTGCGCCGG
>JBCDGX010000459.1:0-5306 GCA_038750805.1 Myxococcota bacterium | reverse complement strand
GGAGGCTCACGCCGAGGCTCCCCAGGGCGACGTCGCCGGTGACGACGCATGTCTCGACCCAACCTCCCTCGGCCGTCCGCTCGATCACGTCGACGCGGCGCTCGTCCTGCGCGATCAGCACGAGGGCCTGGAGGCTCTCGAGCGCCTGGTAGTGCTCCGGCTTCTCCCCGCGGTCGTAGCTCTCCGTCGTCGGACTGAGCACCTCGACGAGGAGCGCCGGGTTCGTGACCGTGTGCCCCTTCGGGTCCTCGGGGTCGAGGGCGAGCGCGTCGCAGACGACGCTCACGTCTGGGTAGGTGCCGAGCCCCGTCGCGGGAACGCGCACGCGGAGGTCCGAGCTGAAGACGCGGCAGGCCCGGTCCCGGAGCGCATCCGAGAGGAGCGCCACCACGTTGGCGGCGGTGGCGGCGTGGGCTGGCGAGCCGCCGGCCATGGCCCACACGGCTCCGTCCAGGAACTCATGCTTCACCTCGCTCCGCTCCTCGAGGCGGGCGTAGTCGGCGAACGAGAAGTGGTGCCGGGCTCCCTGGGCCATCGACTCCAAGGCTAGAGATCGCGCCCAGCCGCGTCGAACGTCGGCGGCTTGCGCAGGGCCCACGCCCCCTCGACGACGGGCGGCCGCGCCTGGCTCGCGCGTCGAGCGCAGACGTCGGCTTCGCGGCGGTTGGGGACGGCTCGTCGGCGTGCACGAGCGGCGCGGAGCGGCCAGGGACGCCTGTTCGACCTGCGAGACGGCCGAGGAGCGGCCAGGGGCGCCGTTTCGACGTTCGAGAGGGCCGAGGAGCGGCCAGGGACGCCTCTTCGACGCTCACGAGCGCCGAAGAGCCCCCAGGCGCGGCCTCTCCATGGCCCGGATGTCCTCCATGGGCCCCAGGGACGGCGCTGGCAGTTGCAAATGCCGTCCATGGGCGCTCGGTAGGCCTCTCGCCGCGCGAACGGCCGCGCTTGGCGCCTCGTCACCCCAATGCGCGCGTCGAGAGGCGTCCCTGGCCCCTCCCGAGCGCTCTCCATCCGGCGGGCGCGATGGGCCGCATGTGAGGGAACTCGCCACCTCAGCATCATGCGTCCCTTGTCCCTCGCGCTCCTTCTCCTCGCCGGCTGTGCCGCCGACACCCTGCGGCTCCGGCACGTCGTCCTCTACCAAAACGGCGTCGGCTACTTCGAGCGCGAGGGGGTCGCGGAGGCGGACCGGCTGCGCATTCCGCTCCGCCGTCACGAGGTCGACGACGTGATGAAGACGCTCACGGTCATCGGCGCCGACGGCAACGCCGCGCTCAGCGCCGTGGTGCCGGAGATCGAGGCGCCGCCGGCCGCAGAGGAGGGGGCGCCCGCGGAGGCGACGGGAACGACCAGCCTCGACGTCACGCTCCGGGACGCCGGCGGCCCGGTCACCGTCGCTTACGCCGTGCCCACGCCGACCTGGCGCGCGGTGTATCGCTTGGTGCTCTCGGAGACGGGGGACGAAGCACTCCTCCAGGCCTGGGCCGTAGTGCACAACCAGTCGAACGAGGATTGGCAGGACGTCCAGCTCACGCTCGCGACCGGCGCGCCCTTCACCTACGCGATGGACCTCCGAACGCCGGAGTTCGTCGCGCGGCCGGACCTGACGGGCTCCATGGTGGGCCCTGCGACCAACGCGCCGGTGCGGGCGACGCGCGCGCGGGACGATGGGGACGGCGTTGGCTCCGGGGACCGCTGCCCGACTCAGCCCGAGGATCGCGACGGCTTCGAAGACGAGGACGGCTGCCCGGACCCGGACAACGACGAGGACCGCATCCCCGACGTCGAGGACAACTGCCCCAACGACCCCGAGACCTACAACGGCTACAGCGACGAGGATGGATGCCCGGACTCGGGTCTCGTCCTGCTCACGGAAGACCAGAGCCTCACGGTCCTCGAGCGCGTCTACTTCACGGCGAACTCGAGCCGGATTCAGCCGCGGTCCCGCCGCATCCTCGACGCCGTCGCCGCGACGCTCCAGGGCAACCCTCAGGTCACGCGGGTCAGCGTGGTCGGCCACGCGGCCCAGAACGAGCGCCGGGCGGTCCCGCTCTCGGCCTCGCGTGCGGCCGAGGTTCGCCGGGCGCTGATCGCCCGCGGCGTCGCGGGGGACCGCCTTCAGCTGGTCGCCCGGGGCAACGAACGGCCCATCGACCCCCGAAGGAACCGCCGCGCCTACGACCGGAACCGGCGCGTCGACTTCACGATCGAGGAGTCCGACCCGAGCGCCCCTCCAGCCCGGCGTTCGCCTCCCCGACGCCCGCGTCCGCGCCGGCGTCCCCAGCCGCGCGCCATCACCCCGGAGGTCGCCGCGGTCCCGCCCCAGGCCCTCGCCTTCCAGGGCACGGGCGCCGGGGACACGCGCTACCTGATGCCGGGGACCGTCGACATCCCGCGCGGGAGCGCTTCGATGGTCGCCATCGTCAACCTCGAGGTGCCGGGCAGCGAGGTGCTCCTCTTCCGGCCGGACCCGGCCACGGGGGAGAGCGACCGTCATCCCTTCCGCGCGGCGCGGCTCGTCAACGAGGCGAGCGTCGATCTCATCGAAGGCCCCGTCGCGCTCTTCGCCCGGGGCACCTACGTGGGCGAGGGCGTGCTCGACGGGCTGATGGAGGGGGAGGCGACCTTCCTGCCCTTCGCCCTCGACGCGACGACGGAGGTCAGCTCGGACGCGACGAGCGAGGTTCGGCCGCACCGGCTCGTCCGCGTCCAGCAGGACCGGATGCTCGTGGAGAACCGCCGCGTCCGCCGGACGACCTACACGGTGCGCGGCGGGCCTCGGGCGGTGGCGCGGCTCTGGATCCGCCACGTGCCGGACCGCGGCTTCACGCCCATCGATCTCCCGGCGGACACGGAGCTCGACGGGACGGGCGTCCTGGTGCCCGTCGACGTCACGCCCGGGGACACGACGATGGTGCGCATCGTGGAGGAGCGCATCGAGCCCGTCAGCCGCTGGCTCCGCGACTCGCGCGAGGTGCTCACGCGCTACGTCCAGGGGGACCTCGCGATCCCCCTCCCGATCCGGCGCTCCCTCGACGCCGCGTTCGCGATCCGCGCCCGGATCCGTGAGCTCCTCACGACGCGGGACGGCGTGCGCACCGAGCTCGACGTTCAGAGCCGGCGCCTCGACGAGCTCCAGGCCAGCCTCGTCGCCGTGGGGCGCTCGAGGGGAGGTGCCGCCCTCCGGCGGCAAGTCCGCGAGCGGCTGGGCGCCACCGAGGCCGAGACCGAACGCCTGAGCCGGCGCGAAGCCGAGATCGCCGCGGAGCTCACGCGGCTGCGCGTGGAGCTCGACGACGCGGTCGACGACCTCCGCTACGACCGGAACGACCCCCCGCGAAGCCCGGCGAGTGACGCCGCCGCTGCGGCGAGCGGGGAAGGCGACGACGCCGCGACCGAGAGCGGGAGCCCCGGTGAAGACGGCACGGGCGACGGAACCGAGGGCGCGCCCTGACGAGCGTTCGTCCCTGCTCCTCCCGAGGAGTGCGCCCGGTCACAGCCAGCGGCGAGGCGATACCGGACGTTCCCGACCCTTGACCATGCAGCGCAGGTCGGACCGAGCGCGTCGCCTCGCCGGATGGCTGGGCGCGGGCCTCCTCGTGCTCGGGCTCTCGAGATGTGTGCGCTCGGCGCCCTCGCCGGCGCGCCAGCAGTGCCGCGAGAACTGCCAGGCGGCGCACGACCGCTGCATCACGGAAGCCCAGAGCGCCTTGCAGCTCCGGGAGTGCGACCGGGAGCTCGGACCTTGCCTCGATTTCTGCCCCTATTGACGTTGCTCGGCGCGGCAGCCTGCATGCCGCCGGCCTACCAGCCGCCCTCGGAGACCGAGCCCCACGCCATCCTCAAGGTGCGGCACGTGGTGCACCGGCGCGCCGGGCCGAACTACGCGAGCGACGTCCGCCTCGGCGAGTTCGCCATCGACGAGCGCACCATCGATAGCCTCGCCATCGGAGGCACGGACTCGCCCTCGCACACCTTCTATCTGCGCGTGCGCCCGGACGCGGCGCCGCTCCGCATCGGCGGCAACTCGTCCCACCAGGAGCAGCGCATGGTCACGCGCTACCGGACGGTCACCGAGAGCTACACGTGCACGGAGTACTCGTGCACCGGCTACGGCAACAACCGCACCTGCGCGAACCGCACGCGGACCTGCACGCGCACCAAGCAGGAGCCCTACCAGGCCCTCGAGTGGGTCACCGTCGTCGACGACGCCTGCGAGGCCACCATGAGCTTCGCCCCGCACGTCGGCGGCACCTACCTCGTCCAGTTCGACTACGTCGGCGAGAACGAGTGCCGGCTCTCCTGCTTCGAGCAGCGTCCGCGCCTCGGCGGCGAGTTCGAGATGGTCCCTTGCCCGGTGCCGCCGCCGCCAGCGGGCTGATGGCAACGTTCGGGCGCCCGCCCGACCGAGTGAACGTGCTCTCCCTCGTCGCCGCCGGCCTCGCCGCCTTCGCCCTCGCGGCGCTGGCGCTCCTGCACGTCTACTGGGCGCGGGGCGGTCGCTGGCCGGCCGAGGACGAGGTCGGCCTCGTGCACACGGTGGTCGGCGCGACGAAGGACGAGCGCATGCCCGGGCCCCTCGCCTGCCTCGCCGTAGCCGCCGCGCTCGCCGTCGCCGCGCTCCTTCCGCTGGTCGCCGCGGGTCTCGTGTCGCTTCCGCTTCCGCCCGGCGTGGCCCGCGGCGGCACCTTGCTCGCGGGCGCCGTGCTCGGTCTTCGCGGCGCCCTGGGCTTCTTCGAGGGGCGCTTTCGGCCGGCGGTGCAGCCCTACGCCCGGCTCAACCGCCGCCTCTACTCGCCCCTCGCGCTCTGGCTCGCCGCGCTCCTCGTCGCTGCCGCGCTCTGATCGGGGTGCGATCGCGCCGGCCGCCCGTGGCCAGGCGGGGTCCCCGTCCCTTATGCTGGACGACCCATGGGGTACGACGCGCCGGAAGACTCCCTCATCTACGACTGGAACGAGGTCGAACGGCGGGGACCCGTCGTCCGCAAGCGCCGCTTCGAGATTCACGACGAGACGCTCCGCGACGGCATCCAGAACCCGTCGGTCGTCGACCCGGGCATCGGCGACAAGCTCGAGATCCTCCACCTCATGGACGAGGTCGGCGTCGACAGCTCGGACCTCGGGCTGCCGGGCGCGGGGCCGCGCCCCTACGCGGACGTGCTCCGCCTCTGCCGGGAGATCGTCGATCACCGCATGGCCATCCGCCCGACCTGCGCGGGACGCACGGTCGTCTCGGACATCGAGCCCATGGCCCGCGTGTCTCAGGAGGCGGGCATCGCCGTCGAGGTGATGACCTTCATCGGCTC
>JBCDGX010000458.1:0-5313 GCA_038750805.1 Myxococcota bacterium | reverse complement strand
GGTACCGGCAGATTCAGCCGGGCCTTCTCGGCCGCGCGCCGGTGCGTTCGGACGGCTCCTTCGCGGCGCGCGTCCCGGCGGACACCCCGCTCTTGTGGGCGGCCTACGACGCCGAGGGCCGGCGCCTCGTCGAAGAGCGCTTCTGGAATGCGGTGCGCCCGAGCCAGACGTTGACCTGCTCGGGCTGCCACGCGCCTCATGACGGTCGGCTAGGGCGCACGACGAATGAAGCGCTCGCGGCGCCGACGGACCTGAGCGGCCGCGACCCGACGAGCCTGATCCCCGCGGATCCGCTCGCCCGGGGCCATCTCGTGGAGTGGCGCGTCGATCAGCCTCACGAGGTGGACCCGGAGGGCCTACCGGTGCGCGAGCTCTTCGGGGTGGACGGCGAGGCCCGCTCCGACGCGGACGCGGTGGAGGGCCAGGTCACCTTCCGCGTGGGCGTCTGCGTTTTCGTCGACGACCCGCGCCTCTTCACGCGAGAGGCGCTCACAGCGCTCACAGAGCTGCGCGTCGACGCGGGCGACGAGTCGGCGGCGCTGGTTGCGGCGCTCGTCGCGGAGGGCCTGCCCGCACGCGTGGGCGACGCCCCGCTCCCCGCGGGCGACGACCGCACCACGGAACGCTGCACCGCGCTCGTCCCCTTCGTGGTTCCGGTGGGCACCGAGCGCGTGCTCCGCTTCGAAGCGCGCGACCGCGCCGCGCGCGAAGTCCGAAACACGCTCCGCCTCCGCGCGGAGTCCCTGATCCCGCTACCTGCCGAAGAGCGCGAAGACCCGAACTACGACACCGAACGCGCCACCCTCGTCCAAGGGGGTTGCGACCCGATCGATTGAGCGAGCGGGCCCTCGACGCGCCCGGCGCTCCCACCCGCTGGCGCCCCGTGCTCCGCCTCTGCCGCCGGCCCCCGTAGCTCAGCGGGATAGAGCAGCGGCTTCCTCAGCTGAAGGTCACACGGCCCGAATCGTGTCGATGGCGCCAACGATTACCAATGCTTGCGCTTGCGCACGCCACGGCGTCCACGTCGCCAGGGGCGGATAAGGTCAAACGACCTGCTGCGGGATTTGAGCAATCGCGCCGCTCCCAGGCCGTCGCCAACCTGGGGCCATGCGAACGACCTGCATTCTCGTGCTCTGCCTGGGGATCGGGGCCTGCGGCGACGAGGTGCCGAGCGCCACGGACGCCGGGCTCGACGGCGGCTCCTCGATGGCGAGCGACGCGGGCCTCGCGCCGTGGCCACCACCGGGCGATACGGTCCCCTGCCGCCTCCTCTTGCCCATCGACGCCGTCGAGGGCGGCGACGTGCATTGCGTCGACGTGCCCGGCTCCGATGGGGGCGACGTGAGCGTGCATGCGACGGTCTTCGACGCGACGCTCCCCGCGCTCCCCGTCTACGTGCTGATGGGGGGCCCGGCGCTCCGGGGCGCGGCCTACGTGCCCCACCTCGATGCGGCGACGCGCCTCGTGCGCTTCGGCGCGCGCCCCGTGGTCTACGTCGAGCAGCGCGGCGTCGGCGTCAGCGAGCCCGCCCTCCGCTGCAACGCCGGCGAGGACCTCGCGGCCTGCGCCCAGCGCCTTCGCGACGGCGGCCTCGACCTCGGGCGCTTCGACACGGCCCACGCCGCGGACGATGTGGCCGCCGTCGCGGATCGCCTCGGCCACGGGACCTTTGCCATCGCCGGGGGCTCCTACGGCAGCCGGCTCGGCCTCGAGGTGCTCCGCCGCCACGGCGGCCGCGTCGCGCGGGCGTATCTCTCATCCCTCGTCGCCCCGGACGACGACTTCCTGCGCGCGATGGTCGAGGCGACCGGCGAGGCCCTCGACGCGCTCTGCGAAGACTGCGCAACGGAGGTGCTCGCCCGGGCCGGGGAGCGCGCGCGGACGGCGCCGCCGGCCTCGAGCTTCGGTCCCCTCGGCGAGGCCCTGCTCGGCTTCGCGGTCTTCGAGGCGCTCTACCACCAGGACCTCGCGGCGACGCTGCCCGGGACCCTCGACGCCTTCGCGAGCGGCCGCGTGGACGGCGTCGACGGCCTCGAGGCTGCCCTCGGGCGGCCGCCCCAGGTCGATCGCCTCGCCTACCAGGCCGTGCTCTGCGCGGACCTCGCGCCCCACTTCGACGCCGAGGCCTACGCGGACGCGGCGGCCGAGGCCCCGGCGACGCTCGGGCCCCTCCTGGCCTCCATCGGCGCCACCTTCGACGGCTGCGCGGCGCTCGGCATCGCGCCCGGGCCCGCCGAGAGCCGCACGCCCGTCGTCAGCGACGTCCCGACGCTCCTCGTCGCGCCGGGCCTCGACGGGCGCACGCCCGCTTCGGCGGCCGCCCGCGTCGCGGCGACGCTCTCGGCGGCGCGGACGCTCGTGCTCCCGGGCCGCGTGCACACCCCGGCGCTCGGCTACCAGCTCGAGGGCCGGCCCATCGACGTCTGCGCCGGCTCCGTGCTCCGCGCCTTCCTGGACGATCCCGCAGGGGAGCTGCCGACCTGCGATGCGCTTTGAGCGCTGGGGTGTAACCATCGCCCTCCCCGCGCCACCAGGGGGCGAGGAGGACGAGCCGATGACCCGAGACGAGCTCCGAGCCGCGGTCGCCGCCCGGCTGCAGAAGGCCCACGAAGCCCATCACGAGGCCTTCGCCGCCGCCAAGGGCGAGGACCCGGACTGGGCGATCTGGTACGCGACGAACCTCCGCGAGGAGCTGAGCGCGCTCCTCGGGGTGGAGCTCGTGCTGCAGGAGCTCGTCGTGTGCCTCGCCCATGCCGACGCGGAGCATCAGGCCCGCGCGGCGGACGCGCCCTGGCCGCCCTTCTATGCGCGCCTCCTCGTGGACCGCTACGTTCCCGCGAAGGAAGAGATGCTCGCCCTCTACTACTACCCCTCGTGCCCCTTCTGCCGCCGCGTCACCCGGGTGATCGACGAGCTCGACATCGACGTCGAGCTCCGGGACATCTGGCAGGACCCTCAGCATCGCGCCGACCTCCAGGAGGCGCGCGGTCGGACCACGGTACCCGTGCTCCGCTGCCAGAGCGGCGACGTCGACCGCTGGATGCCCGAGTCCCTGGACATCATCGCGTACCTCCGGCAGCGCTTCGCGGCCTGAGCGTCAGCGCCGCGGAGGTCCGTCGCGCGCCGTGTGGTCGAGCGCCGTGTCGTTGAGCGACCAGTCGTAGGCCCGGTAGCGCACGCTCGTCGCGCGCCCGATGGCCTCGGCCTTCGCCGGGTCGGCGTACGCCTGCAAGAAGGCGAGGACCCAGCCCGTCCGGACGAGCTCATGAGGCTTCGGGGGCGCGAGGCCGCTACGCCGCGCGTTCGCCGCGAAGTCCTCCTCGAACCAATCGAAGATGGCGCTCAGCGCGACGCCCTCGGCGTCCACGGCGACGTGCCGTTCGCCGGCCACCATGTCCTTCATCGCCGCGTCGAGCTGCGCGTCGAGGGTCTCGGGCCGGAAGGGCTCGCTTCGCAGCGCCGGGCAGCTCACGGAGGCGCAGTTCAGCGCCGCGTGAATGCGCGCGTCCCCGAAGGCGCGGATCACGTCGTGCTCGTAGACGAAGAGGTTCGTCCGCGCGCCATCGACGCGGAGCTTCAGCGCCCAGAAGAAGCCGAAGCCCGGCGTCGGCTCGAGCGGTCCCCGCACCTCGTGCACGCTCTCCCTGACGCCGTGGGCGAGGACGGCCGCGAGGATGAGCGCGTTGTAGGCATTGAGGGCGTACGCCAGACGCGAGGCCCGGTCCGGGAAACGCTCGGGCGTCGTCCGCGGTCCGACGTTGGCGAGCGCGGCGACGAAGCGCTCGAGCGGCGCCGGGTCCCGGCGAAGCGCCGCGTAGTCGTAGCGCGCCCCGGCCGCCTCGGGCCGCGCGTGGCGTAGCGCCGAAGCGAGGTCCGCGAGGTCATAGCGCCCCGGCGCGACGCGTTGGGGGAGCTCGTGCACCCCGAGGAGCGGCGCCCCGGCCAGCACGAGGGCGAGGCCCACCGCGGCGACGAGCGCGGCGTGCGCGACCCGGCGGCGACCGTCCCGGAGGGCGAAGAGGGGAGTCACCGAACAGGCCATGGCGCGTGCCGCCGCGCCCCTCAAGGCAGCTCGAGCTCGAAGGCCTCCGCGTGGATGCGCACGCGATCGCCGCTCTTCAGCTCGAGGACGAGCTCGACGTGGCCGCGGTGCTCCCGGGGTCCGACGACCTGCCCGATGGCGAGGCTCGGCCCCCAGGGGCGGACCCGCGGCGCCTCGAGGCGGCGGAGGCCCGAGGCGCGAATGCGGAGCAGCGACGCCTGACGTCGAAGGTCGAGGACCACGTCCCCGCGCTCCCAGCCGACGCGCAGCCCCATCAGCTCCGCGTCGTGCAGGTCCGGCCACGGCTCCGGTACGCTCATGGGCTCCAGGCTACTCTAGCCTTCCGCGTCCTCCTCCGTTGCTTCCCCCGTGCAGATCAAGGCCCAGGGCATTCTCAACGCGGTGCGTTTCGTTCGCGAACGCCACGGCGAGGAGGTGCTCGAGGAGATCCTGACGCGCTGCTCGCCGAGCGTGCAGGAGCGCTGCCGGAGCGCCATCGCCATCGAGTGGCACGAGGCGGCGGAGTACGAAGCGCTCCTCGAAGCGGCCGCCGCCGTACTGGGCCCCAGCGCCCCGAAGGAGCTCGGCGCGGCCGGAGCGCGCGCCAACATGAGCGGCTTCATGCGCCGGGCCGCCTTCTACCTCGTGCGCCCCTCCTACGCGATGAAGCGCGTCGCGTCCGCGTGGAGCCAGTTCAACGACGAGGGCCACATGCGCCTCGTCGATTTCAGCGAGAACGGCGCCGTGGTCGAGGTGACGGAGGTCGTGCCCCCGGGCCCCCTGTTCTGCGACGCCTTGAGCGGCTGGTGCGAGGTGCTCGGGACGCGCGTCGGCGCCCGGGAGCCGGTGGCGCGCCACACGGCCTGCCGGCTCCGCGGCGACGCGACGTGCACCTGGGACATCGAGTTCGCGAGCCTCCCCGAGGCGAGCTAGCGAGGCCCTCAGCGCGCGAGGCGATAGCCGAAGCCCAGCGGGTCGCTCCCCGTGAGCGGGCTCGCGAGCGTCTGCGTGGGCGCCGCGGCCACACCCATCACCGAGCCGAAGTAGAGGTACGTACGTCCCGGAGCTCCGGGGTCGCCGACGACGAGGTCGGCGAGCCCGTCCCCGTTCACATCGACGGTGGCGACCGCGTTTCCGAAGAAACCGCCGCCTCCGATCGGCGCCGGCAAGAGAACCGGGGCAAACGCGAGTCCCACGGCGAGGCTGCGGTAGACGAAGACCCGCTCCCGATCGGCCGCGTTGACGAGTCCCACGACGATGTCGGGCAGGGC
>JBCDGX010000457.1:0-5316 GCA_038750805.1 Myxococcota bacterium | reverse complement strand
GGGCAAGGGCAAGGGAGCAGGCTGCTTCTTCAGCAGCCTGCTAGGCCCGACGGGGCATGCTCACCCAGTAGTCCAGGTCGAGGACGACGCTCGGGTGATAGCGGGACTTCCCGTCCTTCTCGACCTTGAGCGGCGGCAGCTCCGCGTCCCGGTTCTTGAGGCCCACGAGCCGCAGCCGAAGCGCGCCCAGGGCGTCGCTCAGAGGCTGTGCGTCGAGCACGTGCGTCGCCGCGTAGAGCGTATCGCCGGCGAAGGTGGGGTTCGCGTGCGCGCCCCCGTTGAAGGCCAGGATGCCGAGGGCGTTCTCGAGGCCCTTGAAGCTCAGCGCTCGGCATACGCTGATGACGTGGCCGCCGTACATGAGCCGCTTGCCGAAGCGGCTCTCCTTCATCGCGTGCGCGTCGAAGTGGACCTTGGCAGTGTTTTGGTAGAGGCGGGTCGCCAGCATGTGGTCCGACTCCTCGATGGTCATGCCGTCGACGTGGTCGATGACCTCGCCGACCTCGTAGTCCTCGAAGAGAAAAGGCCCGCCGCTCGCCCAGCCTTCACGCTGCGAGAGCTCGAGGGACTCGGGCACGACGAGGTCACCGACGGCGACCTCCCCGGGAACCTCGGGCACGTCCTTCCGGCCCGTGGGCGTCCCGGGATCGCGCTTGTGCACCATCACCCAGCGCACGTACTCGAGCACGATCTCGTTGCGCTGGTTGGTGCCGGTGGTCCTCACCCACACCACCCCGGTCTTGCCGTTCGAATTCTCCTTCGTGCCGAGCACCCGGCTGGTGCTGCGCAGCGTGTCGCCGGGGTACACCGGCCGCAGGAAGCGGAGTCCCGCGTAGCCCAGGTTGGCCACCGCGTTCAGGCTCACGTCGTCGACGGTCTTTCCGAAGACGAGGTGAAAGACGAGTAGGTCGTTCACCGTCTCGCGCGTGTAGCCGAGGCGCTTGGCGTACTCGGCCGAGCAGTGCAGCGGGTAGCGATCGCCCGTGAGGGCCACGTAGAGCGCCGCGTCCCCTTCCGTCACCGTGCGAGGCACCGCGTGGATCAGCTCCATGCCCGTCTCGAAGTCCTCGAAGAAATGGCCTGCCCGCGTCTTCGCCATGTGCTCGTCTCCTGCGCCGGAGGCCGCCTGCGCCCCTCGGCTCCCGGGCCACATAGCACGACTCGTCCACGGGAATCGTTTCCGAATTCCGAGGCGATCTACAGTGGCCTTGGGTATGGTCCGCTCTCGCCGTAGCGAGCCCACGCGGGAGAAAACTTGGGCCGCACGCGTGCGTCGATCACCTTCACGTGCCCCCATGGCGCCGCCCCTCGCCCAGGACCTGCTGCTCATCTTGGTCCGCGCGCTCCGCGCCCGCGACCGCCCCTTGGTGCGTCAATCGGCCGAGATGGCCGTCGCCCAGGGCATCTCGTCAGAGCTCGTCGAGGCGCTCTTCGACCTGGTCGACGTGACCGAGCCGGGCCGCCCACACGACGAGGCGGACCGCCGCCTCGCCGCCCTCCTGAACCTGCCCATGGTCGGCGAGATGGACGGCCGGGCCATTCCGCTCACGGAGGCCGCGGACGCGCGCGTGGGCATCGGCTTCGCCGGGGATCTGATGAGCGGCGTCCGGGCGATCACCGGCGCCACGGAGAACCTCGACGAGCTCGAGGCGCTCCTTCAGGAGGCGCGGCTGACGGGACAGAGCGTGCGCACGCTGGCGACGCCTGCGCGGCGCTGGCGCCTCGCCGCGACGCATGAGGAGGGCGAGGGCCTTCGGGTGACGGCGCACGCCGAGGTCCTCGACGCGAGCCGGGAGGCCGAGGAGCTCGCGACCATCAACCATGAGCTCACGAACGGCCTCACGGCGCTCGCGAGCCTCGCTGCCATGGCGCGCCAGCCCTCGATGGATCCCCACTACGTCGACGACGCGCTGCGGAAGATCGAGCGGACCGCCGTCGAGACCGTACGATCGGTCAAGGGGACCCGACAGGCGCTCCAGAGCGCGCCCCCCTCCCTGCCTCCGCGCTCCATCGAGCTCTCGCCGATCCTGATCGACCTCGTGGAGAACCTCGAGGCCCTCGCGCACGCGCGAGGCGTGGCCCTCGAGCGACGGATCGCCGTGGACCTGCGCACCTTCGCGCGGGACACGGACCTTCGCTCCATCGTGTGGAACCTGCTCAAGAACGCCATCGAGGCAGGCGGGCAGCGCGTCCGGGTGGGTGCGAGCGAACACGGCGCGCGCATCCGGGTGGTCGTCGACGACGACGGACCGGGCATGAGCGCCGAGGTCCAGGCCCGGGCCTTCGAGCCCTACTACACGACGAAGGACGGCGGCACGGGACTCGGCCTGCCCCTCGTCAGGCACCTCGTCGAACGCCTGGGCGGCGAGCTTCTGGTCGAGTCCGAGCCCGGCCGGGGCACGCGCATGGTCGTCGCGCTTCAGCGGAGCGACGCCGATCACGAGGAACCGAGCGGCGTGCATCAGCGACCGCTTCACGGCGTCACGGCGGTGCTCTTCGGGGAGCGTGCGGAGGGCCTGAGGGGTCCGATCGTCCGGGCCGGCGCCGAGGTCTGGGACGTCCGCGCCCTCCTCGAGAGCGGCCAGCGCGTGCGCGTCGCCGTCCTCGACGGTGCGACGGCGCGCGGACCGGAGGGCGCGATCCTCTCGGGCGCGCTCCGGGAGACCGCCGACCGCACGCTCTGGCTCGGCTCGCCGCCGGCCGACGGCCGCTCCCACGACGGGCGCCTGCCCCGGGACGCCCCCCTCGAGGACGTCTTCGGCACGCTGCGTACGCTCGCGCGGGATGCGCGCGCGACCCGCGAAGGCTGAGCCCACCGAGCGTGCGCGCAGGCGCGAGCTGGCACTAGCGGCCGACCACGTCGCGGTAGCGCCAGCCGATGGCCGCGAGCTCGCGGGCGGCGCGCACGGCGTCGGCCGCGCTGAGCTTGGAGCCATCCACGTCGCGCCACGCGCGGAGCGGCAGCTCGTAGAGCCGGTCCGCGAGGTCCTCGCCCCGCGCGACGTAGCGGCGCCCGAGGCGGGCGATGACCTCGACGTCGAAGATCCACCGCGACAGGAAAGGCGACGCGAAGGCCTCGGGCACGACGCCACTCCGAAAGAGCTTCGCGCCGCATTGGGTGTCGTAGACCGGCAGGCGGAGCATCTCGCTGACGGCGGTCGCGAAGACGCGCCCCGAGTAGTGGCGGAAGGCCTTCCGATGAATGTCCCGGCCGAGGAGCTTGGCGCGCGTGCCGAGGACCAGGTCGATCTCCGGGCGCGCGTCCATCACCTCGACGAAGCGCGGGAGCTCGGCGAGCGGCGTCGCGAGGTCCGCGTCCCAATAGCCGATGTGATGGTCGAGCGCGCCGGCCTCCTCGAGGCGCGCGCGGGCCAGGAGCATCCCCTGGCGCACGGCCTCCGCCTTGCCGCCATTCTTCGCCAGGGCGAGCACCTCGGCGTCGGGGAGGCGCGCCGCGAGGCCCTCGAGCACCCCGAGGGTCCCGTCGCGGCTCCCGTCGTCGACGAAGACGAAGCGGAGGTCCAGCCCCGCCGGCGCGAAGGACGCGAAGGCGTCGACATCGAGGCGGCGCTCTTCGTTGTAGCAGGGGACGACCAGCGCGGCGCCGGGCACGCTCGGACCGTGGCCGAGCCCCGGCGCGCCCGCAAGGAATTTGCTAGGTCGAGGGCAGCTTGATGGCGCGATGCCGATTGGCCCGGGCGGACGAGCTCGAGGCGGTGCTCGAGCTCACCCACGCGGCCTTTGCCCCGACGATCGCGCTCGGGCTGCCCTCGACCGCCCTGCGGGAGGACCTCGCCTTCGTTCGCGCCGAGGCGAAGCGCGGCGGCGTCTTCGTGCGGGAGGCGGGCGATGGCGCCCTCCTCGGCTGCGGTCGCTTCGCGCTCCTCGAGGAGGCCGCGGCGAGGCGCGACGATCTCGCCCGGGCCACCGCGGGCATGGCCACGGGCGGCCGGGGCGGCGCCCTCGCCTTCGCGCGCCTCGCCGTGCGCGAAGAGGCGCGGGGACGCCTTCATGGCCACGCCATGGTCGCTTGGCTCGAGGAGCTCGCGCGCCGCCTCGGCTGCACGGAGATCCGCTGCGCCGCCCGCTCCGAACGCCCCGACAACCGCGGCTTCTACCTGCGGCTCGGGTACCGGATCACCGGCGTCTTCGACCGTCACGGAGTGCCGGGGCTTCGGACCGAGCTCGCCAAATCACTCGCCGTGCCCACGGACACGGGAGCGCGGCCGTAGCCCTCTCCCCAGCACGTCGGCCCCGCCGGTAGCCAGGCACACGCGAAGCCGATGCCCACGGCGAGCGCCCGCGCCGGGCCCTCGAGGGGCACGGGGACGAGTTCGCGGGAGCGACGCCGATCGCCGAGGCCGAGCGCCCCGTCCCGGCTGGTGCCCACGCAGCGGATCTCGCCCCCGAAGCGCACGCAGGCATGGCGGGCGCCGAGACCGATCTCGTCCGCGTCGCGAAGCCCCTCGGCATCCCGGGGTCGCGCCCAGATGCCGCCGGCGCGCACACCGAGCTGGCGGGCGTCGTTCCGACCCCAGCCGCGCCACGCCGCGTCGTGGCGGGGGCAGCTCGCGCCGGCACCCCGCGCGCGGGCCCCCGCGCCCGCCGGGACGACCTGACGCGCGTGGGGGCGATGGCCGAGGGGCGCGCGCCGGGCGACGCGGAAGCTCCCGCGCGGCCGCGCCCCGTCGGGGCCACCGCCGCCGACCTGACCGTCAACGTCTTCCCCCCAGCACCAGACGGCACCCGGCGCGTTCCGCGCGCATCCGTGGGCCCGGCCGAGGCGGATCTCGACGAGCCCCTCGAGGGGCGCCCCCCGCGCGTCCTGCACGGGCGCCGGGCGCGCCCGGGCGTGGGGCGTGCCGTCGCCGAGCTGCCCGCGATCGTTCGCGCCCCAGCAGAGCGCCTCCCCGGCCACGAGCGCGCAGCTGAACGCGCCGCCCGCCGCCACGGCGCTCGCCCCTTCGAGCACGCGCGCGGGCGACGCCTGGTCCTCGCCCGTGGAGGCGGGACCGAGCTGGCCGTGCCCGCCATGCCCCCAGCACCTCACGCGCGCGTCGAGACCGAGCGCACAGGCGTGGAACCCCCCGAGGGCGAGGCGTCGCACGGGACCGAGCCCCGGCACCGGCGCCGGCTCCGCGCGCCATGCGCCGTAGCCCGAGGCGCCCTCGCCAAGCTGCCGGAAGCGGTTCGATCCCCAGCAGAGGGGCGGCGCGTCGGCCTCGTGCGCGCACGCGAAGCGGCCGCCGGCCGCCAAGCCCGGTGCCGCGGCGGGAAAGCCCTCGGGCAAGGGAGGCGCGAGCGGTGGCGGGGGCG
>JBCDGX010000456.1:0-5338 GCA_038750805.1 Myxococcota bacterium | reverse complement strand
CGCCCTCCTCCTCCTCGCGGCGCCGAGCCATGCGCGGATCCGCCCGGCCTGCACGGCCGAGAAGGGAGTCGTGCAGGGGGAAGGAAGCGCCACGCCTTCTTCATTCCCGAGGCCCGCGATCGGCGCAAGGCGCGCCGGGCGAAGGAACGGTCACGAAGGGGCGGGCCGGCGGCAGCGGGGTGCCAGCCGGAGGACGGCACGGCGATGGAGCCTCCCCGTCAGACGTCGTCGCGGCCGCTGATCACGCCCTGGGTCTCGCCCCGGAGGAGCGCGAGCAGCTCGACCTCGACGCCGCGCGGCGCGCTCTCGACGATGCGCCCGACCTCCCGGCCCTCGCGGCGAACGATGATCGTCGGCACGAAGCGCACTCCCTGGCCGGCGAGGTGGGTCGCCGGCTCGCTCTTCGAGCGGTCGACGCCGATGAGGCGCAGCGTGAAGGGCAGGTCCTGGCGTCCGCCGAGGGCGCGGAGGAGGCGGCTGACCTCCCGGCGGCTGTCCGAGCACCAGGTCCCGAGGAACACGTCGACGGTGGCGCCGGGCACGACGGAGGCGAGGCCGGCGGCGGCTTCCGCATCGACCTCGGCGTCTTCGAAGGCCGAGCCCCAGCGGGGCACCTCGAAGATCTGCTCTTCGCGAAGCTCCCCGAGGCGCACGTTCGGGTCCTCCCCGGCGCCGCCCGGCTCCCGCGCCCCGCAGGCCACGAGCAGCACGACGATGAAGGCGAGGGCGGAGCGCATGCCTCGGTGTATGCGGACGCGCGCCTCCCCGTCCAGTCCGCGCGGGCTGCTACCGTCCCGCCGTGGCGCGCACGCGCGAGACCTACGTGAGCGTCGACGTCGAGACCGACGGTCCGATCCCCGGCCCGCACTCGATGCTCAGCCTCGGGGCCGCGGCCTTCACGGCCGACGGCACACGCCACGGGACCTTCTCGGCGAACCTCGACACTCTCGAAGGCGCCACCGGCCATCCGGAGACCATGGCGTGGTGGGCGGGGCAGCCGGAGGCCTGGGAGGCCTGCCGGGCGTCTCCGGAGGCGCCGGCGGAGGTGATGGCGCGCTTCCGCGCCTGGGTCGAAGCGCTGCCCGGCCGGCCCGTCTTCGTGGCCTACCCGGCGGGCTTCGACTTCACCTTCGTGTACTGGTACCTGCACCGCTTCACCGGCGGATCACCCTTTGGTTTCGGGGCGATCGACGTGAAGACCTACGCGATGGCGGCGCTCGGTCGGCCCTACCGGGACTGCGTGAAGGGCGCCCTTCCGCGGGCCTGGATCCCCGAGCGCCCGCACACCCACGTGGCCCTCGACGACGCGCTCGAGCAAGGGGAGCTCTTCCTCGCGATGCTCCGCGCGAAGGGCATGCCCTGACGCCCGTCGCGGGAATCGTTGGACCGTGAGAAGCGTCTCCGGCCACGAGAGAAAAGTCAGAAGCGCGTCACCTGCGTCCCGTAATGGGGTGCGATGGCGCACGTACTAGATTTTGTCGAGACTGGGTAGCGAGGGGCCCCCACGCGCGACGAGAGGTTCGCCGTACTGACTCCGAGGGGATGGTTCGGAGGCGCGCAAGGGGGGCAGACGAGGGATGACATGGACATGAGTCGCGATTCCGCTCCGCCCGAGGTGTACGGCCTGCCATCGGCCGGCACCGGAGCGCGGCCCACCCGGGTGGTCGACGCGGCCATCGTCGCCAGCGTCCGGCGCTTCGCCTCGGAGCACGGCCTCACGCCGGCCGAGACGCGCATCCTCGAGCTGGCCGTCGACGGCATGACGCGCACGGACATCGTGAGCGAGGCCGGCATCAGCGTGCACACGTACCAGAAGCACGTGCGCGCGATCCGGGACAAGTCGGGCGAGGCGATCTTCCAGGCCGCCATCCGCGTGCTCCGCGGCGCCGTGGCGCGCGCGCCCCGTCCCGCGGCCGCCGAGCCGGCCTTCGACATGCTCCTCAGCTGAGCCCGCGCGCCGCTCAGGCGGCGTCGGCGTCGCGGAGGCCGCCGAGCTTGTCCCGGAGGGCCTCCAGCGTGACCGGCTTGGCGAGGTAGTCGTCCATACCGGCGGCGCGGCAGCGCTCCGCGTCCTCGGGCATCGCGTTCGCGGTGAGGGCGACGATGGTCATGTGACCGCGCTCCTCCTCGCCCTCGCGCTTGCGGATCTCGCGCGTGGCCTCGAGCCCGTCCATGCGCGGCATCTGGCAGTCCATGAAGACCACGTCGTAGGCCTGCGCGAGCGCCGCCTCGAGCCCCTCCACCCCGTCGTTGGCGACGCTCACGGAGCAGCCGAGGCGCTCGAGCAGGCGCCGGGCGACGAGCTGGTTGACCTTGTTGTCCTCGACGACGAGCACGTCGAGGGGGAACGTCGCGTCGTCCCGCGGGAGCGCCGTCGGTCGCGCGACGTCGTTGCCGAAGACCCGGGCGATGGACCCGACGCGCGGGGGCCGGTTCACGATGCCGTCGACGCCGCGGCCGACGAGGCCCTCGAGGCGCCCGCGATCGGCCACGGGGACGAGGAGGCCGAGGCGCAGCTCACCGAGGCGCGCGTGCGCCCGGAGCTGCCGCACGAGGGCCTTCGTCTCCGAGTCGTTTCGGTGCACGAAGAGGCAGCCCGGGAAGGGGTCCGAGCGCCGACCGAGGATCCGGGCCGCGCGCTTCGGGTCGTCGCAGACCTCCGACGCCGCGCCCAGCACGGCGAGGAGCTCCACGCAGCCGTCGGCCTGACCGCCGCTCGAGTCGATGACGAGCACGCGCTGGCCCGCGAGGGGGCGCTCGCCGTGGGCCTCGGCGTTCGGGAGCGGGATCGTGAAGTGGAAGGTCGAGCCTTCGCCGAGCACCGAGTCGACCTCGATCTCCCCGCCCATGCCGTCGACGAGGCGCTGGCAGATGGCGAGGCCGAGGCCCGTGCCGCCGTACTTCCGCGTCGTCGAGGCGTCGACCTGCTCGAAGGAGGCGAAGAGGCGCCCGCGGCGATCCTCCGGGATGCCGATGCCCGTGTCGCGGACCTCGATGCGGAGCTTGTCGTCATCGGACGGCGCGACGCGCACGGTGACGCCGCCAGCGTCGGTGAACTTGATGGCGTTGCCCACCAGGTTGAGGAGCACCTGGCGGAGGCGCGCGGGATCGCCGAGGACCTTCGGCGGCACGGCGCGGTCGACGATGGCGGCGAGCTCGAGGTGCTTCCGCTCGGCCCGGTCCGCGTCGAGCTCGAGGACCTCGTGGACGACGCGCCGAAGATCGAAGGCGATGGTCTCGAGCTCGACCTTGCCCGCCTCGAGCTTCGAGAAGTCGAGGATGTCGTTCACTATGGCGAGGAGCGCCTCGGCCGAGCCCTTGAGCGTCTTGGCGAGGCCCCGCTGGTCCGGGTCGAGCTCGCTCGCGAGGAGCAGGTCCGTGATGCCGAGGATGCCGTTCATCGGCGTCCGGATCTCGTGGCTCATGTTGGCGAGGAACTCGCCCTTCGCCTTGGCGCCCTGCCGCGCGTCCTCGATGGCGCGGGCGAGCACCTCGCGCTCGCGGTTGCGCTCGCTCTGGTCGCGGAGCGTGAGGACGAAGCCGGTCCGCTCGCTGCCGGAATGGATGGGCGTGAGGCTGAGGGCGACGGGGACGCGCTCCCCGTCGTCGCGCTCGAGGGTGGCGTCGACGTCCTCGAGCGTGGCGCCGATCTCGGCCTGGTCGACGAGGGAGAGGCCGCGGGCATGGCGGAGCTCGACGACGCGCAGGATGGCCTCCGCGGCCACGTCCTCGACGGGGCGTCCGAAGAGCCGCGTGGCGGCGTGGTTCGAGTAGAGCGCGCGGCCCTCGCGGTCGAAGGCCAGCACGCCGTCCGAGATCGCCTGCATGAGCGCGCGCAGCTCGTTGCGCTGCTGCGCGACGGCGGACTCGGAGGTCTGGTCGAGCTTCTCGTAGAGCTCCTGGAGCTCCCGGCAGCTCGCCTGGAGGGAGCGCTCGACCTGCTCGAGGTCCTGGGCCTGGTCCGTGTAGGTGCGGCTCACCCGGGAGAGCAGCGCACGCCATTGCTCGGCGTCCGGCGGGGCCTCGGCGGAGAGGCGGAGCCGCGAGAGCTGGCGCCTCAGCTTCGCGTTGACGGGATCCCGCTCGAGGGTCACGGGATGGGTGAACGGCCCGTCGGCTCCGCGCTTTACCTTTCGGAGGCGCGGCCGACGTTTTGCGCCAGCGGCAATCCGTTCTACGGAAGAGGCGGTGCTTCGCCGACGTCCAGGGGAGGTGCGGGCTCGGCCGCACGGACCACTCGTTCTGGTTCTGGCGGCGTGCGCGCTGGTCTGGGCCGGGGCCCGGGCGGGAGCCCAATCGTTCTGGGAGGACCCGCATTTCCGGAGCCTCGGCTGGCCGCCGACGCCCTACAAGCTCGACGGGATCCCCCGCTTCCTCACGGAGAACCAGGACCTGATCTGCGCGGGGCCGGAGCTGGTTCTCTACCACGGGCGAACGATCCGCTTCCGGAACCCGGTGCGCGTGCACTCCTCCTTCGTGCCCCGCGTCGCCGCCTTCGAGGAGGTGGTCCGCGACGTGGGCGTGGAGATCTACGGGCGCGCGCCGCGGCGCATCGTGCACCACGGCGCGTTCAACTGCCGGCGGGTCCGCGGCGCCCGGCGCCGGGTCTCGGAGCACGCGCTCGGCAACGCCATCGACCTCACGGGCTTCGCCTTCGGGCCGCTCCGCGAGGGGGAGGCGCCGCCGGAGGGCATGCCCGAGTTCTTCCGGCGCTCCTTCTCGATCAACGTGAAGGACCACTGGCAGCCGCGGTACCGGCGCGACACCCGGCACGGGATCTTCTTGCACACGCTGATCACGCGCCTGGCGGAGCGTCCGGAGATCTTCCGGGGCATCGTCGGACCGCCTCAGCGGCGACACACGGCGCACATCCACCTCGACGCGGCGCCCTGGCGCTACACCTGGTTTCACTACGAAGCGCTCGAAACCGGGGGCCTGCGATCGCCCGAGCTGGCCCCCTCGCCCCTCGCGGGACACTGAATTTCGCGTCGAAGGCGCGTAGGCGCGCCGTGGGCGCCGGACGCGGTTGAGGGTGTCAGGGGGCGGGGCTACGGTGGCCCATGGCCCGCGAAGGACTCAACAAGGTCATCCTCATCGGGAACCTCGGCGTCGACCCCGAGCTTCAGTACACGCAGGGCGGCCAGCCGCGCTTGCGTCTCCGCTTGGCGACGACCGAGACCTACATGAGCCGCTCCGGCGAGCGGCAGGAAGACACCCAGTGGCACACGATCATCGTGTGGGGGAAGCGGGCCGAGGCGCTGAACAACATCCTCTCCAAGGGCCGGAGCATCTGCGTCGAGGGCTCCATCGAGTACCGGCAGTGGGAGGACAAGGACGG
>JBCDGX010000455.1:0-5361 GCA_038750805.1 Myxococcota bacterium | reverse complement strand
GGCACCGCGGACCAGGCCGTGCCCATCGCGACCGTGGACGTCTTCGAGGCGGCGTGGCGCGTGGCGCGGGACGACGCCCCCGAGGTGTTCCGCTACCCGGGTGACGACCACGGCCTCGCCGCGAGCCTCCCCGAGATCCGGAGCCGCCTGGACGCCTTCCTCCGGCCCGTGCTCCTTCCCGATCGCTAGCGGAGGCAGACGCCGTAGCGCGCGGCGAGGGGGTCCACGTTCACGCAATCCTCGGACGCCGGGCACACGCCCATCTCGCCGGGGCCGTCGCAGAGGCGAACGCAGCGGCCGCCGCCGCAGATCGTCCCGAAGGGGCAGTCCGCCGTGCCCCCGCAGGCGTCACCGGGCCCGAGGGTGATGCCCTCGTCGAGGCGGCAGACGCCCGCCACCGAGTCCACGGTGCGGAGCCGGCAGCCGAAGCCTTCCTCGCAGCCGGCGCCTTCGATGGGATCGCAGGCCACGACGCAGAGGCCGAGGCCGACGTCGCAGGCTTCGCCGCCCGTGCACTCCCCGTCGATGGTGCAGGGACTCCCGGAGCCCTGCTCGAGGCCGCAGCCAGCGGCGGCGAGCAGGAGCATGAGGGGAAGCAGGCGGCTCACGGCGTCCCCTCGCGAGGGCGCAGCTCGAGCGCTTCGAGGAACGCGACGAAGGCTGTCGCCTCGGCCTCGAGCTCCTCCGCCGGAGCGACGAGCGTCGCGAGGATCACCGCGGGCTCCTCCACCACGGCCTCTCCGATGTCGCGGCGGACCCCGACGTCGCCGCGAACGAGGGCGGCCAGGACCTGGAGCTGGGTCTCCCCCCGCACCGTCTCGGTGCCCGAGGTGCGCGGCTCCGCCAGGTCGACGAAGACGAGGCGCGCCGGCTGCCCGGCGACCCGCCCGTCGGCGGCGTCGAGCACGGTCGTCACGTAGGTGGTGCGCCGGGCCGTCGGGACGCCCGCCAGGGTCTGAAGCCCCAGCTGTCCGGCCGTGAGCCCCGCGACCCAGCGCTCCGCGAGGGCCGGGAGACCGGTTTCGTGTAGCGCAGCGGGGAGCCTCACGGCGTTCAGGGCGATGCGGGCGGCGGAGCTCTCGCGGGTGAGGCGTAGACCGCCGTCAGGGGCGAGGGTGGGGCTCCAGCCCGTGCGCCCGGAGAGCGGCGTGCCTTCGCTCGCCTTCGCGTGAAGCCCGAGCGTGGGATGTCGGTACCCGTCGGCGGCCAGCGTCGGCGTGGCGCAGCCGACCAGCGCGAGGAGCGCGGCGACGAGGGCCCGGCTCATGAGGTCCTCCAGAGGGGCACGGCGAGGGTGAGCCCGACCGAGAGCCCCGGGATTCCGTAGCCCACCTCGAGGCGCGCCTCGACGCCCCCGAAGAGCAGGCCGACCTGCGCGATGCCGAGGACGAGCCCGCTCGTCAGCCGCTCCGTGCCGCGCTCGACGTTGGGTACGGAGGGCACCGTGTAGCCGCGGGGTGTTTCGACGACCAGGGCGTCGGCGTAGCGATGCACACGCATGCCGCCGCGGGCGCCGAGACCGAGGAAGAACGCCCGCCCGTGCACGCGGATCGCGGCGTGCGCGTCGAAGAGCTGCGTGCGGCGGGAGGCCGCGTCGATGCGGGCCTCGGACGTGGGACCGCCCCCATAGGCGAAGACGCCCGAGCCTTCGTTCGCCGCCGCGACCTGGAACCCCACGCGAAGGCCCGCGTGCACGGAGAGGCGCCGCCCGAAGAGCCCATGGCCGACCTCGGCGCCCAGCGTGAGGGCCGAGTCGCTCGCGTCCCCGGCGTCCGGCGCGACGGCGAAGGTGCTGCCGTCCTGCTGAAGCGCCCAGCCCACGGCCAGCGCGACGCGGGTGCGCGGGCGCGCGCGCACCGCGGTCTGGATCTCCCGCTCCGCGTCCCCGCTCTCGCGAAGCACGCCGACGGCCTCGGGAAGCTCGAGCTCCGGGGGCGGGATGGGGTCGACTCGGGGGGGCGGCTCGGGGCGCGCCGCAGGGGCCGCGGGGCTCGGCGGCGTCACCGGCGCCGCGGGAGCCGGCGCGCGCCCCGGGGGGGCCTCCTCGGCGAAGGGGTCGTCCGAATCCCCCTCCTCGAGGAAGATCCCGTCGTCGTCGGGGGTCTGCGCCGTGGCGCTCGCCACCGGGAGCACGAGGGTCGCGATGCACCCGGCCAAGGCCAGGGGGAGACGGGGGCTCACGGAACGGAAGGTACGCTAGAACGCGGGGTTCTGCCGACGCCTTTTGGGTCAGCTCACGGCCCGGCTATGGTGCCCGCCGATGCCTCTACGTTTGCTCCTAAGGCGCGGTGGCTGGTCCGGCCTCGCGGCCATCGGGCTGGTGCCCTTGCTCCTCGCTTGTTTCCCCCAGCAGAACCGCGGGGGCGGCGGCGTCACGCCGGCCGCCGGAACCTCCGGATGGCGGACCAACGCGCCCGCCGGCACCGGGTTCTCCGTCTCCATGCCGGGCCAGGCACAGCTCGAGTACGAGACCGAGACGGAGATCGACGGGGCGCGAGCCACGGTCGTCGAGGGCACCGTGGTCAGCGGGCAGATGTTCTTCGAGTTCGCCGTGCGCACCGTCGATGGCGGGCTCGCCGGAGGCGTCGAGGATCTGCGCGAGCCGAACCAGAACATCTCCGAGAACCGCTCCTTCAACGACCTGCGGGTGCGCGAGGAGCGGAGCTATCGCCACGAGAGCGGCTATCGCGTGCTCGAGACCATCTTCGACAGCAAGACCGACGGCGGGCTCGCCTTCACGGCGTACATCCGCGTGTACGTGGGCCGCACGCGGGTCATCCGGACGACGGTCGCGCTGCCGACGGCGCAGGAGACGATCTACTCCACGCAGGCGCGCTACTTCTTCGACTCGGTGCGCCTCGACCCGGCGGACTCCGCGAGCCCGGCAGGCAACGGCGCCATCGACCTCGACGGGTGGAGCTGGGCCTATCCGCCCGAGGGGAGCTTCGCGGCCTACTACCCCGGCCAGCCCCGCTACACCTCGAGCACGTTCATGCACGACGATGACGAGCGGACGATCCACCGCTACGTCGTCGGCGGAAACGGCGCCGAGCCGAGCTTCGTCGTGCGCGCCATCGACTACGGCGAGCGCCCTCCCGAGGAGGCGCTCGAGACGGCCCGCGGGTTCTGGATCCGCGAGGGATGGACGCTCTCCGGGGAGCGCCCCGTCGAGCGGCGCGGCTTCGGTGGCGTCGAGCTCGTCCTCCGCAAGGACGGGCGGACGACGCGGGTCCGCTACTACGCCACCAACGCCGGCCTCTACGAGATCTACGTCGAGCGCCCGGACACCACCACGGACGCGGTCGACCAGGCCGAGCGTCGTTTCTTCGCCTCGTTCCGGATGCTCTGATGCGCAGCTCACTCAGCCTGGCTCTCGTTCTGCTCACGGCCGCGCCCGCCTTCGCTCAGGGCGACGCGGACGGCCCCACCATTCGCCTCCGTCCCATCGACGAGGCGTCCGTGCGCATCATCGGCGTCGGAGGCACGCGTCTCGTGGCCTTCGACGGGCGCTCCGGCTCGAGCCGTATCGTCGGCATCCCCGAGACCCGCCACGGGACGGGCGTCGTCGTCGACGGCCAGGGCCTCGTGGCCACCGCCCGGCACGTGATCGAGGGCGCGGACTTCCTCGCGGTCATCTTCCCCGGGGAGACGGAGCCCGTCGCGACGCGGCTCCTCTACGTCGATCCCTTCCACGACATCGCGCTCCTTCGCGTGGAGCGCGCGACGCCGAGCTTCGTGGAGGTGCCGCGGCAGCGGGCCGTGCTCGAGCTCTCCCAGCGGCTCTCGGCGAGCGGCTACCCGCTCGAGATCCGCGAGCGCTACCCGGCGGCCGTGAGCGGTGAGCTCAGCCGCCAGCGGAACGACGGGCGTCTTCAGCTCGCGATGAGCGTGAACCCGGGCAACTCCGGCGGGCCGGTGATCGACGACCAGGGCAAGCTCATCGGCATCATCAGCGCCCGCGGCGACACCAACCAGGGCGTCGAGGGCATCGCCATCGTCGAGCAGGCGCGCCACGTCGCGACGGCCATGGAGGCGGTGGCGACGTTCCCCGACGGCGCGGCGTGGACGGACCAGGAACGGCTCCTCGCGCGCATCGTCACGGCGCTCGCCCGCGTCGAGAACGACCGGCCGAGCTACGAGCAGACGGCGCTGGCGACGATCCGCGAGGCGGCCGCCGCCGTGACGACCGGGGAGGCGGCGATGATGGTGGCGGCGCTCGCCTGGAACATGCACATCGCCCTCCTCGAGGCCCGGCGGAAGCGGGACGTGGCGATGCTGGACACGGCGGATCGGCGGTCGGCGGAGGGCCTCCTCGAGGTGGCCCGGGACCTCGCCCGACGGGCACGGAACCGGACGCCCTACCTCATCCGGACCTACCCGATCATGCGAGCGATCACCGCGGCCGACGGCCGGAGCTGGGTGCCCGCCCGCGAGTGAGCGGGCGGCATGGGCGGAGGCGGCCGGCGCGGGGCCCGGTCACGGGCCGGTGTTCCGGGGCAGGAGGACCCCGAGCACTTCGGCCCAGGCCGCGCTCGTCGGGACCTGGCCGAGGTCCTCGTGGCCCATGCCCGGGACGGTCGCCACGCGGGCCTGCGGGACGCCGTCGGCGATGGCCCGTGCGTCGCTCGGTGGGGCGCGGTCGTCGGCCTCGCCGGCGATGACGAGCACCCGGGCCGAGGCGGGGATGCCCCGGGCGGCGAGGGCGGGCCGGATCCGGTCGACGTCCGGCAGCGCGAGGCGGCCGCCCGTGAGGAGCGCGCCGTAGGCGAGCTCGCCCAGCACCGGCGGCAGGTAGCGTTCGGTGCGGCGGCGGACGGCGAGGCGGAGGTCGGCGTAGGGGCCGATGAGCACGTAGGCGTCGACGGCGTCGCCCAGCGACTCCGCCGCGAAGACGGCCGCCGCGGCGCCTAGGGAGAGGCCGAGCACGCCGACGGGCGTCCCCGGGAGCGTCGCCTGCGCGTGGCGGACCCCCGCCTCGACGTCGTGGCGCGCGCTCAGGCCGATGTCGTTCGCCTCGCCGTCCGAGTCGCCGTGCGCGCGGAGCGTCAGGAGGAGCACGGCGCACCCCGCCGCGACGAGCGGCTCCGCGAAGCCGACGAGGTGCGCGCGCGACGCGCCGTTCCCGTGGGCGAGGACGACGACGGCCCGGGTCTCTCCCTCCGGAGCGCGCCACCAGGCGCCGATCCCGAGGCCGTCCGACGCCCGCAGCCGGAGCCCCGCGTAGCCCGGCGGGGGCGGCTCGGCGTAGGGCGGCCGGGCCCGGGACGTGAGGCGGGCGGCGGCAGCCCAGCCGAGCGCGAGGTAGCCCGCCCCGAGCACGGTCGCCGCGAGCGCGGCCTTCCTTCCGGTGGTCCGTCGCCG
>JBCDGX010000454.1:0-5368 GCA_038750805.1 Myxococcota bacterium | reverse complement strand
GTGGCTCGACGAGCGCCCACTGCGGATCGGTCAGCTTCACCAGGACCGTAGATCACGATCGATCCGCGCTGTCGATCCCCGATCCGATTCCGATCTGAATCCGAACACTTACCCGTCGCGGGGTTTTGAGATGCGCTCTAGACCCGCAGCGCCCCGGCCCGCCGGTCCGTTGACAGGGACGGGGCGCCCCGGCATGTCTACGGAACGCGCTCCGCGGCGCCTTCCGCGCACGCCTCCACGCGCAACTCACGAGGTCTCGTTCCATGGCTCGCGACGTCTTCATCGTCGGCATCGCCCGCACCCCCATCGGCGCCTTCCAGGGCGCGCTCGCCACCGTCCCCGCTCCCGAACTCGGAGCCGTCGCCATCCGCACGGCCCTCGAGCGCGCGGGCGTGAAGCCCGAGGAGGTCGGCGAGGTCTTCATGGGCAACGTGCTCACGGCGGGCATCGGTCAGGCACCGGCCCGCCAGGCCGCGCTGAAGGCCGGCCTCCCGGAGAGCGTCCCCTGCACCCAGATCGGCAAGGTCTGCGGCTCCGGTCTCCAGGCGACCATCCTCGGGTACAAGACCGTCGCCCTCGGCGACGCGGAAGTGGTCGTGAGCGGCGGCATGGAGAACATGTCGCTCGCTCCCTACCTGCTGCCGGGCGCGCGCACGGGCTACCGCATGGGCCCGAAGCCCGCCGTCGACTCGATGGTCCATGACGGCCTCTGGGACCCGTACAACGACTTCCACATGGGCAACGCCGCGGAGCTGAACGCCAAGGAGTACGGCTTCTCCCGCGAGGCGCAGGACGAGTACGCCCGCGAGTCCTACACCCGCGCGAAGAAGGCCCAGGAGGACGGCACCTTCGCCAAGGTCATCGCGCCGGTCACGGTGAAGGGCCGGAAGGGCGACACGGTCGTCGACACGGACGAGGAGCCCGGCCGCGCGAACTTCGAGAAGATGCCGAAGCTGCGGACCGCCTTCCAGAAGGACGGCACCGTGACCGCGGCGAACGCCTCGAAGCTCAACGACGGCGCGGCGGCGCTCGTGCTCGCGAGCGGCGAGGCCGTCGAGAAGCTCGGGCTGACGCCCCTCGGCAAAATCACGGCCTACGGCGCCCACGCCCAGGCCCCCGAGTGGTTCACCACGGCGCCCGTCGGCGCCATGGAGAAGGCCTTCGCCCGCGCGGGCCTCGGCGTCGACGACATCGACGTGTTCGAGGTCAACGAGGCCTTCGCCGTCGTGTCCATGAGCTGCGTGACCAAGCTGAACGTCCCGCACGCGAAGATGAACGTGCTCGGCGGGGCCATCGCCCTCGGCCACCCCATTGGAGCGTCTGGGGCCCGCATTCTGGTCACCCTGCTCAACGCCATGGAGAGCAAGAGCGCCAAGCGTGGCATGGCGAGCATCTGCATCGGCGGTGGCGAGGGGCTCGCGCTCATCGTCGAGCGCTGACACACTCGCCGCGTTGTCCGTACCGCCCCAGCTCGACACCAGCGACCCTCCCGTCCCGTCGGCTTCCGGCGGGGCCGAGGGATCGCCCGGCGGCGAGGGCTGGCGGGCGGCCCTCGAGGCCGCGGGGCTCCCCATGCTCGCGGAGGGCGAGCGGGCCGGGCTCGAAGGCCCCGAGGGCGTGGCCGCCAGCGTCGACCCGGAGGGGGGCGACACCGAGGCCATCGTCGTCACGGCGGCGGGGGCCGACCGCCCCTGGCGCATCGACCGGCGCTCGGGGCGGGCCGAGGCGCTCGGCGGCGGCCTTCGCCGGGACGAGGCGGAAGACGCCGCGGACCTGGCCGACCGCGCGCAGCTCGTCCTCGGTCATCCGGTCACCCTGAGCTGGGCGTTTCGCGACGGCCGGCCCGTGGTGCGCTCCCTCGAGGCGTTGGTTCCGCAGCCGCGCTTCGTCGAGGGGCGCTGGCGCCTGCTGACGCTCGTCGCGCCCGACGAAGGGACCGTGGTCCCGCTCGGCGTGGACACCCTCGACCGCGCTCTCGGGGCCCGCTCGACGCGCCCCGCCGTGGACGTGACCGTGCGCCGCATCTTCGCCCGGCCCTACCGGCGCCGCGAGGACGAGGGCGCGTCCCTCGGGCGCGGCCGCGCCGAGCCGCTTCCCCGGGCCGTGCGCCGGGCGGCGCGGGCCGGAAAGGACGTCGCGCCCTTCCTCGGCGACGCGATCCGCTACGAGCGCGGCGCGCCGGTGCAGCTCCGGCAGCGCGGCCTCGTGGACCTGAGCGGCCTCGGTGACGAGCCGCTGCTCGCCGAGGCCCGAGAGCGCCAGCGCCTCGTCGCCGACGCCCTGCTCCTCCTCGACGACGGCCGGCGCGCATCGCGGGAGGCCTTGCTCGCTCTCGAAGCCGTGATCGGCGCGCTGGACGACGGGATGGTCGAGGCGCTCGCGGCGCCGCGCTCGCCGCGCGAACGGCGCCGCATCGGCGAGCGCCTCGAGGAGCTCCGGGAGCGCGAGGCTCGGGAGGGGCGAGCGCTCGCCGGGGAGCAGACGACGCTGCGCGGCGAGCTCGGCGACGTGCGCCCGCTGGGCATCGACCTCGAGCCCGGCCCCATCGGCGCCTCGGACGCCAGCCTCGAGCGAGCCCTCGCGACCAACCGGGGTGGTGTGTACCGCGAGCGCGCGCGGCTCGACGCCGAGCGGGAGGCCGCGCTCCGCGCCCGGCGGCGCGGCCTCGGACGGGTGGCGCCGGCCCAGGCCCTCACGGCGCTCCTCCGGCGCGTGGCGCGGGCCAAGGGGGGCGTGAGCCACGCCCACGCCATCGCGTCCCTGGCCTTCCGGGACACGGCGCTCGCCGTCGGCCGCCGGCTGGTCGCGGCAGCGGTCCTGGACCGCGCCATCGACGCGCTCTACCTCGAGATGGAGGAGCTCGCGCGGGCGCTTCGCGGCGAGCCCGGAGCCTACGCCGCGCGCGTTCGGCTCCGGCGTGAGGACGACCAGCGCTGGGCGCGCTTCGAGCCCCCGCGCACGCTCGGGGACCCCATTTAGGCGCCCCCGAAGGCTGCTCATGGCGTGCGTCCCGCCGATGGGCTGACGGCCGTTGACGGGCGCCTCGGGCGGCTGCTACCGCAGCGCCTCAAGCGGCCGAGGGCCGTGGCGCCGCTCGGGGTGAGGGGCGCGTGGGGCGCGCGTGCGCCTGGAGAACGCATGACGACGGACAAGCTCTTCGGAGTGGTCGGCGCCGGACAGATGGGCCGGGGCATCGCGCAGGTGGCCGCAGCGGCGGGGTATGCCGTCACGCTCCTCGACGCGAGCGAGGGCTTCGCGGCGAAGGGTCGCGAGCGCATCGACGCGGGGCTCAAGCGCCTGGTCGACAAGGGGAAGCTCGAGGACGCCGAGCGCGAGATCATCGTCTCGCGCATCGGTGTCGCCGAGGACTACGGCGACCTCGCCGAGGCCGACTTCCTGGTCGAGGCCGCCACCGAGCACCTGCCCACGAAGGAGTCGATCTTCCGGGCGGCGGACGAGGCCATGGCGAAGCCCACGGCCATCCTCGCCAGCAACACCTCGAGCATCTCGCTGACGAAGCTCGCGGCGGTCACGAAGCGCCCCGAGCAGGTCATCGGGATGCACTTCATGAACCCGGTCCCGCGCATGAAGCTCGTCGAGCTCGTGCGCGCGCTTCAGACGAGCGACGCGACCTTCGACGCCACCCGGGAGGCCGCCGAGCGTATGGGCAAGACCCTCGTCGTCTCGAAGGACGCGCCGGGCTTCCTCGTGAACCGCATGCTCATCCCCTTCCTGAACGAGGCGTGCTTCACGCTGCAGGAGGGCCTCGGCACGGCCGAGGACATCGACACGGCCGGTCGCCTCGGGCTGAACCACCCCATGGGGCCCTTCGAGCTCGCGGACCTCATCGGCCTCGACACGGTGCTCTTCATCGCCGAGGTGCTCCACCGCGAGTTCGGCGACGACAAGTACCGGCCGCCGAGCATCCTCCGGAACTACGTGGCCGCGGGCTGGCTCGGCCGGAAGAGCGGTCGCGGCTTCTACCGCTACGACGAGCGAGGGCGACGGGTATGAGCGACGTCATCCTGAAGGCGATCGAGGGCGACATCGCCGTCCTCACCGTCAATCGGCCCGACAAGCTGAACGCCCTGAACGCCGAGGTGCTCGTGGAGCTCGACGCGGCCGTGGGCGAGCTCGAGGCGGCGAAGGTGCGCGCGGCGGTCGTCACCGGCGCGGGCAAGGCCTTCGTCGCCGGCGCGGACATCGCCGCGATGGCCGAGATGGAGACCGCGGACGCGCAGGCCTTCAGCATGCAGGGCCATCGCCTCGGCCGGCGCATGGAGGAGGCCTCTTTCCCCTTCATCGCGGCGGTGAACGGCTTCGCGCTGGGGGGCGGCTGCGAGCTCGCGCTGGCCTGCGATTTCATCTACGCGAGCGAGAAGGCCAAGCTCGGGCTTCCCGAGGTCGGGCTCGGCGTCGTGCCGGGGTTCGGCGGGACGCAGCGCCTGGCGCGCCGCGTGGGCGTTGGGGTGGCGCGGGAGCTCGTCTACTCGGGCCGCATGATCGACGCGGCCGAGGCGCTCCGCATCGGCCTCGTCAATCGGGTCGTCGCGCCGGACGCGCTCCTCGACGCGGCCAAGGCCACGGCCGCGGAGATCGCCGCGAAGGGCCCCTGCGCCATCCACGCCGCGAAGAAGCTCCTCCTCGAGGGCCCCGAGTGTCCGCTCCCCGAGGCCAACGCCGCCGAGGCCCGGGCCTTCGGCAAGCTCTTCGCGACGCAGGATCAGCGCGAGGGCATGAAGGCCTTCATGGAGAAGCGGAAGGCCGCGTTCCAGGGCCGCTGAGGCCCTCGCGTCAGTCGGCGAGCACCGGCGGCTCGCCCTGGACGATGCGGAAGCGATGGCCGGCGGGGAGCGTGTAGGTCTCCGTCGTCAGCGCCGCGTCCGGCCAGCGCACCTCGACTTCGGCCTCGCAGGCGGCGCCGAGCCCGACGTGCTGCACCAGGTCCGATTGCGAGCCGAAGTGCCCGTGGCCGCCGTCGACCTCGAGGCGCTGCACCAGCTCGCCGTAGCGCACGAGCACCTGGGCGCCGATGGCCGCGCGGTTCGTGCCCGGCGCCCCCTCGAGCGCGAGCTGGAGGAAGTTCCCGCCCATCACGTTCTCGAAGGCCCGGATCTGGGGCGTCGCGTAGCAGTTGTTCGGGAGCTCCGCGTTGCACCGGAAGCGCGAGTGCCCGACGACGATGTCGAGGTCTCCGTCCCGGTCGAAGTCGGCGACGACCACGCCGTGGCTCCGGTTGTGCTCGAAGAAGTCCGCGGTCGCCACGGCCTCGAAGCGCATCGGATCGGCCTGGTGGTAGAGGTTCCCGCGGTTGCCCGGGTAGTCCGACGCGCCGATGTAGACGTCGAGGCGCCCATCGTTGTCGAAG
>JBCDGX010000453.1:0-5380 GCA_038750805.1 Myxococcota bacterium | reverse complement strand
GCGATGGCGGCATCGACATCTCGAGCGCGCCGGTGTGCGTGCGCCACGCCGTCGCCGCCTGCCAGACGTCCAACGCGGACATCGAGGGCTGCGAGCGCCTCTACGACCGCGCCGAGTTCGCCCTGCGCTGCCCCGAGCTCACCCGCATCAGCCTGAACTGCCGCTCCAGCGGCGAGCCCTCCTATTGCGTGCGCGACGCGGATTGCCCCGAGAGCGAGGCGTTCGGCTGCGTCGAGGAGAGCTGGTTCCGCTTCGACCTCGGCGCGGCCCGCACGGTCAGCGAGCTCCGCTTCATCGGAGGCTGGTGGGCCGACCGCCCGCGGGACTACGAGCTCTGGACGACCGACGACCCGACGGCGCTCCCCGGGGAGGGCGCCACGCTCGTCTACGAGGGGCGGGCTACCATGAACCCCCACGTGTGCATCGAGGGCGACCCGTGCACGAGCGACGTGCCCGACGGCTGCTGCCCCAACGGCCGGAGCCAGCCGCAGGTCGTCGACCAGTCCGCCTTCACGCCGGCGTGCGTGCTCGGCGACCACCCGAAGATCGACGCCGCGAGCTTCCGGGCCACCACCGGCCGCTACTGGTTCTACGTGATCAAGAACGGCTACTTCGACGACCGCATCTGGCTCTACGAAGTCGAGCTGGGCGACGGCTGCTTCGGCTGAGCCCGGTCAGGGGGCGATGCCGAAGACCTCTTCGATGGTCTGCCGGTGGTAGAGGCTCCCGCGCACGCCGACGACGCGCTCCACGGGCTGGCCGTCCTTGAAGTAGAGCACCGTCGGCGTGGCCGAGACGCGGCAGCGCCCTGCGGTCTTCGGCGCGTCGGCGATGTTCATCTCGGCGACCTTCACGCGGCCCGCGTAGTCCTTGGCGAGGGCGAAGACGATCTCCTCGAGCTTCTTGCAGGGCGCGCAGCCGGGCGACCAGAAGTCGACGATGACTGGAAGGTCCGAGCGGAGCACCTCCTCCTCGAAGGTGTCGTCCGTGAGGTGCACGGGGAAGACCTTCTTCCCGCCGCCGAAGATCGCGCTGACGATGCCCATGCCGCCCTTATGCGCGAGCCCGGCCCCCGTTTCGACCCGTCAGCCGCCGAGGGCCTCGTAGAGGGCCACGAGATCCAGGTCCTCCGGCGGCACGGCGATGCCGCCGTCGTTCACCTCGACCACCAGCCACTCGTCGTCCTCCGCCCGGAAGGCCACGTCCGCCGCGAAGAAGGGCGAGTCGATGCGCGCGCCGAGCTCCGCGTAGGGCGCGAGGTCCCGGAGCGGCTGCGTGAAGCCGTGGTAGGGCGCGTGCGCTACGAGCCGGCCCTCCACGAAGTAGAGGCGATGCTCCTCGGGGATGCGGCGCGCCTGATCGCGTACGCCGCTCGTCCGGAGCTCGAGGAAGCGCCGGATGACGAAGCCCCGCTCGAAGGCGTCCCCGCGCTCCGCGAGCAGCCCCCGCGCGACCGCCGCGAAGGCCTCGCGGTCCGCCCCCGCGGGCACGAAGCACGCCTCCTCCCAGGCTTCCTTCGCGCTCTTCACGTGGTCCTTGAGCAGATAAGGCCCGGGGCCGAGCTCCCGGGCCAGCTCGAAGGCCTCGTCCACGTCCGTGCCGTACGTCCAGCGGCTCTCGGCCGTGCGGTCCGCGATCGCGTCGTAGTGCTCCGGGAGGTAGTGTCCGTGCGCGTAGGCCGCGGGCTCCGTGAAGAGCATGGCCCCGCGCTCGGCGAGCGCGGACGCGAGCTCCTCGTAGGCCTCCGCCCGGAGGATGGGCCCGCGATAGACCCACTCCCCGGAAGGCACGTCCTCCGTGGCGAGGTGCGGCTCCCGATCGACGACGAGGTCCACGTTCACCACGCAGGTCGGGAGGCCGAGGTAGTCCGCGACGTCGGCCTCGCTCTCGAAGCGGTCTTCGAGGACGCTGCCGGGACCGGGGCGAGAGAAGAGAATTCCGCGTTCCACGTGGACCGTTCCGATGGCCTTGGGGCCCCTTAAGAACAGGCGCCCGCGAGCGCCGAGAGGAGCTTCACCATGACTCGATTCTGCCTGGGCCTCGGCCTCGTGGGGACGCTGGCCTGTTCCCAGACCACGACGGCCTTCGTGTCCGTGGACGGCGGCGAGGCGGACGCGGCCGCGACGAGCTGCGTGAGCCACCCCATCGCCGATTGCTCGACGTCGAACCCGGACATCGGGAGCTGCGGCGCCCTCTTCGACGGCGCCGAGCTCGCGCCGCGCTGCCCGGAGCTCACACGCGTCAGCCTGGACTGCCGCCGCTTCGAGGACGACCCCTCGTATTGCTATGGCGGCCCGACCTGCGCGGACGAGAACGGGTGCTTCGAGGAGAGCTGGATCGGCTTCGACCTCGGCCGCTCGCAGACCGTCACCCAGCTCCGCTTCATCGCGGGCTGGTGGCGCGACCGCCCCCGGGACTTCGAGCTCTGGGTGGCCGACGACCCCGCCGCGCGCCCGGGTGATGGCGCCACCCGCGTCGTCGCGGGCCGGGCGGAGGAGAACCCCTGGGAGTGCGTGGAGGGCGAGCCCTGCACGGACGAGGTGCCCGACGGCTGCTGCCCCGACGGCCGCGACCAGCCCCAGGTCGTCGACCAGACTGCCCTGACGCCCTCGTGCGAGCTCGGCAACCATCCCAAGTTCGACATCGTGGACGTTCCCGAGACGGAGGGACGCTACTGGTTCTTCGTGATCAAGAGCGGCTACTACGACGACCGCGTGTGGCTCCACGAGCTGGAGCTCCGGAACGGCTGCTCGGAGTGAGGAGCGCGAAGCTGACGCTCGACGAAGGCCGCGGCTGCTCGGCCACGCTCGGCGCGTAACCGGTGGCGTTAGCGGTCTAGCGGGGGGCGGGCGAAGCGTTAGGGATCGGGACGATCCGCATGACGATTCGTGCGGTGGCGACCTGAGAGCACCGTCACGAGGCGGGCACGGTTCTTGATGAGTGAACGGCGGGGCGGCGATCGCCCCACTCCCCTCGAAAGGACCGACGCATGAAGGACTCGGGCGCGCGCCGCCACGTTCCCTCCTTGGCTCCGAGCTCGGAGCCCACGCTCCCCTCCCTGCCGCCGGTCCCCTTGCTCGCGCCCTCCTTGCCGGTGCTCGGACGGGACGAAGAGCTCGCTACCCTGGAAGCCCGACGCCGCGCCATCGCCGGCGGCGGCGCCGAGCTCGTCGTGCTCACGGGCGAGCCCGGCGTCGGCAAGAGCGCCCTCGCCGGGGCCTTCGCCGAGCGCTCCCGCCGGGCCGGGCACACGGTGCTCGAGGCACGTTGTGAGCCTCACCGGGCGTACGCGCCCTTCGCGAGCCTCACGCTCCAGGCCCTCGACCGGCTCCACGCCGCGGGCCGGCGACCGCCGCCGGAGACCCGCTGGCTCGCCTGCGCCGAGGGCTGCTGCCGCTTCTGGTTCGAGCATCAGACGCACGGCGAGGACGCGGCCCCGGGCCAGGAGCGCGCGTCGGCCGCGGCCCGCGAGCGCCGGAACCGCTTCTTCGCGGCGATCCAGCGCCTCCTCGGTGCGCTCGGCGCCGAGGGCCCGCCGGTGCTGATCCTCCACGAGCTCCAGGACGCGGACGAGGCGACGCGGGAGCTCCTCGCCTTCCTCCTCGACGAGAGCCGGGCGAGCGGGCGGGCCATCGGACCGGAGTGGAGCCTCTCGGCGCTCTTCGTCGCCACGTCGACGCAGAGCGGCGACCTCGGCGCGCTCCAGGACGCCGAGCGGGTCGTCCCCATGCCCGTCGAGGGGCTCGACGTGCAGGGCGTGGCCGCGCTCCTCGGGAGCCCGGAGCTCGCCGCGTGGGTGCACGCGCGCACGGGCGGCGCACCGGAGCGGGTGCTCGAGCTGCTCGCGGCGGCGCCGCCGGAGCCCGGCGCGCTCGTCATGAGCGCCCTCGAGGGCCTGACGCCGGAGGCCCGGGGACTCCTCGAGGCCGTGGCCGTGGTCGAGCGGCCCATGCCCCTCGGCTGGTTCGAGGAGCTCCTCGACGGCTCCGTCGCGCAGGCGACCGTGGAGAGCCTGGTGCGGCTCGAGCTCCTCGAGCGGACCCGGGCGCCCCGGCGCGGGCGCCTCGCGCTCGCGCGGCCGACCATGCGCGAACGCATCCTCGCGTCGATGGAACCGGCCCGGCGGCGCCAGCTTCACCTCCGCTGCGCGGCGCGTTTCGCGGACGGCTCGGGGCCCGCCGCCCTGCACGCGCTCGCCGCGGGCAACGCCGAACGCGCGGCGGAGCTCGCGCTGAAGGAGGCGCGAGCGCTCCACGCGCGGCACGCGGCCTCCGAGGGCGCGGCGCTCCTCGAGCGCGTGCTCGACGCCGGGACGAGCCGGGACCTCGAGGTCCGCGACGCCCTCGCGGACCTCTACGGCGCCATGGCGCAATACGGCGACGCGCTCCCCCACGCGCGCGCCGCGGCGGAGGCGAGCCCGGAGGACCTCGGGGCGACGCTTCGCCTCGGGCGCCTCCTCGCCCAGGCGGGCCAGCGGGGCGAGGCGATGACGACGGTGCGGGCGGCGCACGCACTGGCCACGGCGGCCGGCGACGTCGACGTGCGCATCGCCGCGGAGGCGGAGCTGGCCGAGCTGCATCACCTCGCGGGGCAGGCGCAGGACGCGCGGCGCTGGGCGGACCTCGCCATCAAGGGCGCGTCGGCGCGCTCCCTCGCGACGCACGAGCTGGCGGTGCGGAACACGCTCGGGAAGATCGCCTACGCCCAGGGGGACCTCCGGGCGGCCCGGGCGATCTTCGCGCGCGCGACGCAGCGCGCGCTCCAGGCCGAGCTCCCCTACCGCGCCATGCAGGGCCGGATGAACGAGGCCGTGGCGCTCGTGGCCTTGGGCGAGCTCCAGGCGGCGGAGCCGCTCCTCGCCCTCGCCGTCGAGCAGGCCGAGGAGGTGGAGGCCGCCGACGGCCGGGCCTTCGGCCTGCACAACCTCGCGCTCCTCGCACACCTCCGCCGCGACTACCGGGACGCCCTGCACCTCTACCGGCGCGCGGCGGCCGAGACGCGCGTCGTCGGCAACGACGGGCTCCTCGCGCAGGTCTCGGCGAACCTCGGCGAGCTCTTCCTGACCGTCGGCGACCATGACCGGGCGCGGCAGATGCTCGCCTTCGCGCGGCAGCACGCCGGGCCGGACCTGAGCGAGCACTACCGGCGGAGTCTCGATCTGCTCGACGCGCGCATCGAGCGCACGCGGGGCAGCCTCGAGCGCGCCGAGGCGGCGCTGGCGCGGAGCGCAGCGGACGAGAGCTTCGAGCTCCAGGTGGAGCGCGCGAACCTCGCGCTGGCGGCCGGGCGGACCGGGGACGCGGCGGAGGCCGCGGCCGGCCTCCCCGAGGCGACGCTCCCGAAGGAGCGCGCGGACCGGGCCGTGCTCGAGGCGCGCGTC
>JBCDGX010000452.1:0-5388 GCA_038750805.1 Myxococcota bacterium | reverse complement strand
CGCGCGCGACGGGCGCGAGCACCTCCCGGTCCGCGTAGCGAAAGCCGAAGACCCAGGCGAGCGTGGAGCAATCGCCGGGCACGTCCATGCAGTGGCTGGCGGTGAGCACGTGGCGCTCGTCGAGGAGCGCCCCGGAGCACACCCCGGGCACGGGCTGGTCCGCGAAGCGCTCCCCGGGGCAGAGGTCGTGCTCGTCGCCGAGCGTCGAGACGCCCCGGAAGCCGACGTCCGCGGGGTCGCTGAAGTCCAGGCGCGCGAGGGGCACCTGAACGGCGATGGCCTCCGAGGCGATGCGGCGGAGGAGCGCGTCCGGATGCGCGTGCACCTCGACGCGATCGTCGGTCCCGTACACGACGGGGCTCGCGACCCCGCCCACGTCTTCGCCGGTCGCGACGCACGCAAGCGCGAGGACGAGGACGGGAGCGAGGCGGGACGCCATGCCGAGAGTCTAAACCGACCGGCTCGGCGGGAAAGGCGACTTCAGAGGAAGCTCTGGTGGTAGGCGGCGTCCTCGATGGCGAGGGCGGCGGCCGTCGGCCGAAGCGGCTGGAAGCAATCCATCATCACCGCGAGCTCGTTCGTCTCGCGATGGCCGATGGATGCCTCGTAGGCGCCGGGATGGGGGCCGTGGGCGATGCCCATGGGGTGGTGGCTGATGGACCCCGGCCCCACGCCCCGCCGCGACGTGAAGTTCCCCCGCGAGTAGAAGAGGATCTCGTCGCAATCGAAGGAGCTGTGCGGGTAGGGACAGGGGATCGCCTCCTCGTGGAAGTCGACGACGCGCGGCACGAACGAACAGATCAGCGCGCCCCGGCTCCCGAAGGTCCCGTGCCAGTCCGGCGGCAGGTGCACGAGCCCCGCGCGCGGCTGGAAGTTCAGGATGGGGAAGGCCCAGGGATAGACGGTCCCATCCCAGCCGACGACGTCGAGGGGCGAATGCTCGGTGCGGAAGGCGTGGAAGCCCGGCTTGGGACCGCCGCCGAAGCCCGCGCGCTTCACCACCACCTCGCGGATGCCCTCGTCCTTCGGTCCCTCGAAGGTCGGGCGGCGGAAGTCGCGGTGCGAGTAAGGCGCGTCCATGCGGAGCTGGCCGGTCTCGTTTCGCCATTGCTTGAGCAGGCCCATGCCGTGCCCCTCGAAGTGGCACCAATGCTGCTCTCCCTCGTCGGGCACGAGCCGGTGCAGCACGCCCTTCGGGACGCACACGTAGTCGTCCTTCTCGAAGCGCAGGCTGCCGAGCACGGACTCGAGCACGCCGCCGCCCTCGAAGACGTAGAAGATCTCGTCGGCGTCCCCGTTGACGAAGTACACGGGATCCGGCGCCGTCGGCCGCACCACGCTCACCGTGATGTCGGCGTTGAAGACCAGGGGTACCCGCGCGTCGATGGGCGCGCCGCCCGTGCCCATGAGCTGGCTCTTGTAGTGGCGCTTTCGGAGGGGCCGGGGCTCGGCGTCCTCGATGCTCACGGGGAGCGTCCAGCCATGCGCCACGTCCTCGGCCGGCGCCTGCGTGTGCGGCCGGTTCACGTGGTAGGCGATCGTGTACGCGCCATCGAAGCCCAGACGGGTGAGGCACTCCTCGTGGAGGAGCTCCCCGTTCCGCAGGTGCTTGATGTGGTGCTTTCGCGGGACGTCGCCGACGACCATGCGGTCGAGCATCAGATCCGGCCTTCCGCCTTCTGCTGCCGCTCGATGCTCTCGAAGAGCGCGCGGAAGTTTCCGCCGCCGAAGCCCTTGTCGCCCTTCCGCTGGATGATCTCGTAGAAGAAGGGGCCGGCCTCGCGCTCGTCGTAGGTCGCGGCGGAGTCCTGGAGGAAGATCTGCAGCAGGTAGGAGCCCTGCCCCTTGCCGTCCACGAGGATCTGCGTGTCCCGCAGCACGGCGATGTCCTCGTCGATGCTGCCGATGCCGAGGTCCTGGATGCGCCCGGGGAGCGCGTCGTAGTAGGGGCCGGGCGTCGGGAAGAACTTCACGCCGGCCTCGCGGAGCCCGCGCACGGCCGGGATGATGTCCTTCACCGTGAGCGCGGCGTGCTGGATGCCGTCGCCGCGCTGGTCCTCGGCGAAGAGGAAGATCTGCGAGGCCTTGAAGAAGGGCCGGAGCGGCTCGTTGTTCGCGAACTTCACGTCGCTGTTCGGGTCCTTGAAGACCTTCGAGCGAAGGCCCGAGCCCTCGGATCGATCGGGCGCGACGTCGTTCGTGTGGAACTCGATGTCCCAGTACTCCTCGAAGCCGAGCACGTGCTGGAGCCAGAGCAGCGCCGGGCTCATCGTCTCGAAGTTCGACGTGACGTGGTCGACCTTGTCGAAGCCGTAGCGGTTCGTGGGGCCCGTGACCGGGATGTGGGTCATGCCGGGGAGGAGCCGCGGGAAGCGCTCGTCGCGCTGCACGAAGCGGAAGGTGCTCGAGCCGAAGGGCGTCGTGATGGCGAAGGTCTTCATGACCCCGCCGTTCTCCTCGTAGGTCTGGACGTCGGTCTTCGGCGTGCCGCCGCGCGTGTCGAGGAGGCGGAAGGTCTTCTCGATGTCCTCCACCTCGAAGACCAGCGTGCCCACGCCATCGGGGTGCCGCTGGAGGAAACGCCACGCCGCGCCGCCCTCGCCGATGGGCTGGCTGCAGAGCACGCGGATGTTCCCGGCCTGGAAGAGCAGGCTCTTCTGGTGACCGCTGGCCTCGAGCTCCGGCGTGCTCTCGCCCGCCAGGTGGAAGTCGAGCTGCTCCGTGTAGAAGCGCCTCGAGCGCTCGAGGTCGTGCACGTAGTAGTGGAGAGCCTCGATGCCCTTGATGCCCAGGCTCTCGATGCGTGATTCGACCTTGCTCATCGTTCGATTCCTCTCGCGGCGCTCCCCCGCCGAAGGACCACGATTCTAAGGGCTCACGCACGCGGTGTCCGCGAGCCCCCTCTCGGCGCGGATGCGCACGCCGAGCGGGTCGTTTCTCTCAGAAGGCGTCCGGTTGCTTCTCCGGGACCGCCTCCTGGAAGGCTTCCATCTCCATGCACGCGGCCTCGATGCGCTCGAGGGTGGGAAGCGCGCTCATCTCGACGCCGAAGCGCCGCGCCCCGAAGAGCTGGGGCACGAGGCAGACGTCGGCCAGGCTGACGACGTCCCCGTGGAGAAAGCGCCCCGCGGTGCGGGTCGCGCGCCACTCGAGGGCGCCGAGGCCGAAGGCGACGGCCTCGTGGGCCCAGGCGACGCGGTCGCCGCCGATGGCCTCGACGCGCTGAAGCGTGCGGCTGTTCTGATGCGGCTGGATGCCGCTGTTGATCATCTCCGCGAGCTCCCATACCCGGGCCCGCGCGAGGGGCTCCGCGGGGAGGAGCGGCGGCTCCGGCACGCGCGCGTCGAGGTAGCTCGCGATGGCGAGGGACTGGGTCATGGTCCGGGTCTCGCCGTCCTCGACCCACTCGAGCACGGGCACCTGCTCGAGCGGGCTGAGCGCACGATGGTCGTCCTTGGTGTGCTCCCCGCGCAGGAGATGGACGCCCACGTGCTCCCACGGGACGCCCTTCAGCCCGAGCATGATCCGCACCCGCCAGGACGAGCTGCTCCGCCAATAGCCGCGGAGCCGAACGTGCTCGAGGCCGCTCAAGCCCCCACCACGGTCTGGTCGATCGTCCCGAAGACGTTCCGCTCGCCGACATGCACGTCGATGGTCACGCGGTCGCCGACCTCGAGGAAGCGCGTCGTGGGCTCCCCCGTGGCGATGATCTCGCGCATGCGCCGCTCCGCCAGGCAGGACACACCGCGGGCCTCGTCCTCGTTGGACACGGTGCCGCTCCCGAGGAGCGTGCCCGCGGTGAAGGCGCGCGTCTTCGTGATGTGCTGGAGGAGGTCGTGGAAGCTGAAGTGCATCTCCGGGCCCGCGTGCGGGTCACCGGCGAGCGCGCCGTTCAGCGTGGTCCGCATCTGGACGTGGAGGCGCCCGTCCTTCCAGACGTCGCCGAGCTCGTCGGGCGTCACGGCGAAGGGGGCGAAGGCGGTCGCGGGCTTGCCCTGGAAGAAGCCGAAGCCCTTCTTGAGCTCCGCGGGGATGAGGTTCCGAAGCGTCACGTCGTTGCAAAGCGTGAGCAGCTTGATGTGCTTCCCGGCCTCCGCGGAATTCACGCCGCGCGGGGTGTCGCCGAGGATGCAGACGATCTCGGCTTCGAAGTCGAGGCCCCAGGCCGGGTCCGGCAGCTCGACGGGATCCGTCGGCGCGAGGAGCACGCCGCTCCCGCCCTGGTAGACGAGGGGATCGGTCTGGAGCGTGGCCGGCGGCTCGGCGTTCCGCGCCTTCCGCACGAGGACCACGTGGTTGATGTAGGCCGAGCCATCGACCCACTCGTAGGCCCGAGGCAGCGGCGCATGGAGCGCGGACACGTCGAGGGGCTCGCCTTCGCCGGCGTCGGCGCGGCCGGCCAACGCGCGCAGGGCGGGCTCCGCGTCGTCCCAGGCGTCGAGCGCGGCCTGCAGGGTGGGAGCCACGTCGGTCGCGCGGAGCACGCGGGCGCCGTCGCCGCTCACCACGACGAGGGTTCCGTCCCGTCCACCTTCCCGAAGCGTCGCCAAGCGCATGCGTCCTCCTCGTGCGCGGCGTCCGCCACGCGCCGCGCGGTCCCGCCCGCGCGATGGAGTCTCGGGATAGAAGCGCCGCCCTTCCCCTACAAGCCCGAACCCACGAAGGGAGTGACGAAGCTCGCGAGCCAACCGTCGCCGTTCGGGGACGTCACTTTACGAATCGTCGTCGATCCACTACTTCTACCTAACGGGTGGGTCCGCGCACACGGGGGTGCGCGATGGACCGTGACAGAGAGAAGCTCGAGGCAGAGCTTCAGCGACTTGAAGAAAACATCGAGCAGGCGGACCGGGAGCTCAGCCGGGTCCGCTTCATGCCGGCGGCCATTCCTTTGGCCATCCCGGCGTACCTGGCCGGCGGACCGCTGGCCGCAGGGGCCACCGTGGCGGCCATCGCCACACTCGGGGTGATCGGCCTCTACCTCGCCTACGGCCACCGGAAGGACTACGAGGGGGAAATCGCGCTAGTGAAGCGTGAGATCCGGCTCTCGCAGCCGCCTCCCGCGCCGCCGATGGACCAGCCGCTCGCGGCGGACTGAGGGTCTGATCCCGCGGCGATGAGGCGCTCGCCTAAAGGCGTCTCATCGCCGCGCTCCGGACCTGCGTCGGGACCGCGGCGTCCTCGCCAGCGCCCCTCGGCGCCGGCATGATGCCGCCATGCGCTTCCACCTCAGCGTGCGCACCGAGTCCGGGGTGGGCGAGAACGACCGCCGCACGAGCCCGCGGCCCGAGTGCATGTGCGCGATGGCGGCCTTCCTGGGATGCGCCGATTGCGTCGCGATCTTCTGGTCCCGCGGCACGCATCCGGGCTCGCCGCGAAGCGGCTACCTCG
>JBCDGX010000451.1:0-5397 GCA_038750805.1 Myxococcota bacterium | reverse complement strand
GAGCGGTCGCGCCGACCCGGCGCCGGGGGGCCGAAGCCGCCCGCGCCACGCCTTCGGGGCGCGCCTCCCCGAGGCCCACGAGCTCCGCGGCATCGGCGGGGTTTGCCCCGAAGGCGTGGCGCGGGCGGCTTCGGCCCCCCGGCGCCGGGTCGGCGCGACCGCTCCGGCGGCGGGCGCCATGGCTCGCCTCGCGCGCGAGCCCCCGCCCGACGAACCCCCCGAGCTCGAGGCCTCGGCCGACGAGCCCCAAGCACGGGACCCGGGCCCGACCGAGGTCAGCCTGCTCGTCGACGCGCGCCGCGTCCTCGACGCACGCCCTCGCGAGGCGCTGAGGCTGACCCGGGCACACCGCGAGGCCTTCCCCGCCGGACGGCTCGCGCTCGAGCGGGAGGTGCTCGCCATCGACGCCCACGTGCGCCTCGGGGAGCGCCGGCGCGCCCGGCGCCGGGCGGCGGCGTTCGTCGAGCGCTGGCCGGACTCTCCCCACGCCGCCGCGCTCGTCGCCCGCGGCCTGGTGGCGCCGCGATGAGCCGGTCCGCGTGGCTCTTGGTGCTGGCCGCCTGGGGGATCCCCACCGCCGCGCGCGCGGCCCCGACGGCTCTCGTCGTCGACGATCCGAGCGGCTGTCTCACGGCGGCGTCGGCCTCGGCCGCCATCGCGGCGGTGCTCGGCGTCGCCGGGGACGAGGTGCTCGCCGGGGTGTCCGTACGCGTCGAGGCCGACGAGCGCTCGGTTCGGGTGACGCTGAGCCGCGGCGACGTCCCCCTCGGCGAGCGCGAGCTCGACCTCGGCGGGCTGGCCTGCGACGAGCGCAACGCGACCGTCGGCCTCGTCGTTGCGGTGCTCGCAGCGACCTCGGAGCCGCCGCCGGCCCTGCGCGTCCCCCCGCGAGGGCGCTGGGAGGTGCGCGTGCTCCGCCTCCCCCAGCCCGCGGAGTACGGCGCGGACCTCACGGCCCCTAGCGCGTACGCTCCTTTGCCCAGGTGGTCGCTCGGCGCGGCCTACCGCCTCGCGCCTGGCTGGCTTCCGGGCTTCGGTCAGGGCCTCGAGGCGAGCGCGGGGCTGCGCTTTGGCGCCCATGGCACCCGCGTCCGCTTCGGCGCCGAGGTTTGGCTCCCCCGCGACTCCTCGAACGCCCCGCCGAGCGTTCGGGTCACGGGCTACGGGATGAGCCTCGCCGCCGAACGTCCGTTCGTTCGCCGGCCGCGCTTCGAACTCGCCGCGGAGCTCGCTCTGGCGAGCGGTCTGCTCCGCGGCGCGGGCAGCGGCGGAGCCGGGGCGCAGGCCAGCACGGAGACGCGGGCCTTCGTCCGCGGTCGGGCGGGCCTCACGCTCGCGCTCCCCCTCGGGCGCGGCCTGGCGCTCACCCTGGGCGCGGCGGCCGTGGCGACGCCCTTCAGCCCGGCCTTCGTGGCCGAGAGCGCCGGCGGGGAGATCACCCGCCTGCACGCCCCGCCGCCCCTTACCGGCAGCTTCGCGCTGGGGCTTCGCTGGACCCGCGACGAAAGTGCGCGCGGCGCTGATAATTGGCCCGCGCCCCGGACATGAGTCGGCATGGAACGCAACGGACGCCTTCTCACGCTTCCCCTCCTTCTGGCCCTCGCCTGCACGGCGGACACCGTCGTCGTGCGCGGGACGGCCGACGCCGGGCCCGACGGGAGCATCTCGCTCGACGGCGGCGCACCCGACGGATCGACGCCGGACGGCGCCTCCCCGGACGCCGGGTCGCCGGGGCTTCCGGCCACGACCGAGCTCGACCTGCTCTTCGTCATCGACAACTCGAACTCGATGGAGCAGGAGCAGGCCTCCCTCGTGAACGAGGTGCCCCGGCTCGTCCGGGCCTTCGCTGAGGGACGCATCACGGACCCGGCGACGGGCGCCGTGGTCAGCACCTTCACGCCGGCCACGAGCATCCACGTCGGCGTGATCAACACGGACATGGGCGCCGGCGGGAACGTCGTGCCCACCTGCACCAACTCCAGCTTCGGCGACGACGGGCTCCTTCTCACCGAGGGCAACGTGATGTCGGGGGCAAGGTCCTGCGAGGCGAGTTACCCGAGCTTCCAAGTCTTCGATGGCTCGGCCCCGGACCTGTTGGACGAAACCGCCCGCGTCGCCAACGACGTCGCCTGCATGGCCGAGGTCGGCACCGACGGCTGCGGCTTCGAGCAGCAGCTCGACGCGGCCCTCAAGTCCATCACCCCGGCCTCCTCGCCGCTCACCTTCCAGGAGGGCACGCGCGGCAACGGAGACACCAACGCGGGCTTCCTTCGCCCCGGGGCCACGCTCGCCATCGTGATGGTCACCGACGAGGACGATTGCTCGGTCCTCGAGCCGGACCTCTACAACCCCTCGAGCACGCGCTTCAGCGGCGACCTCAACCTCCGCTGCTTCAACCACCCGGAGGCCGTGCATCCGGTCTCGCGCTTCATCGACGGCCTCGTCGCCGGGCGGGACGCCCGGCGCCTGGTGTTCGCGCCCATCGTGGGGGTGCCCGTGCGCCTCGCCCCGGCGGCCGGCGTCGCGCCCGATTACGCCGGGATCCTGGCCGATCCGGACATGATCGAGCGCGTCGACGCGACGAGCCCCAACCGGCTCGAGACGAGCTGCAACGTGCCCGGACGCGGTCTCGCCTTCCCGCCCCGGCGCATCGTCCAGACGGCGGAGGGCCTCGACGGCCGCGGCGCTTACGTCACCGTGCAGTCCATCTGCCAGAGCGACTTCGGCCCCGCTCTCGACGCCGTCGTCGCCCGCGTCGTGGAGTCCATGGCGGCCCAGCCCTGACTCCCGAGCCATCCCTGGGACGTCCGCGCCGCCGGAGGGTGGCGCGGACGTCTTTTGGGATGTTGAGCGAAGCCCCCCACACCCGGCGGCGGACGTGCCGTTCCAAGGGACGGTGGTGAAAGGCGGCCCCAGCTCGTTTCCCTCGGCCGTCTTCCGGGACGACGAGACCCCGATCACGACGGAGATCGCGGACCTCTCGGGCACCTACCCCTCGGAGCGGCCGCGGCGCGTGGTCCAGGCCGACGACCCCTCCGCCGGGCGCCTCGGCGCCTACGAGGTGCTCGGCCGCCTCGCCGCCGGTGGCATGGCCGAGGTCTTCGTGGCCCGCCGCGTCGGCACGCGGGAGCTCGTCGCCCTCAAGCTCCTGAAGCGCGCCGTCGAAGGCGACCCGGGCCTCGAGGAGCTCTTCCGCCGGGAGGGCGCGATCGCCCTTCGCCTCGACCACCCCAACGTCTGCCGGACGCTCGAGTTCGGCGTCGCCTACGACCGCTTCTACCTGGCCATGGAGCTCCTCGAGGGCATGACCCTCGACCAGCTCCGCCGGCGCCTCGGCCTCGACCGGCGCCGCCTCCCCTGGGAGCACGTCGCCCGCATCGGCGCGCACGTGGCCGCCGCCCTCGCCCACGCCCATGCCGCCACCAGCGCCGAGGGCGAGCCGCTCTGCGTCGTGCACCGGGACGTCACGCCCCAGAACGTCTTCATCACCTGGGACGGCGCGGCCAAGCTCCTCGACTTCGGCGTGGCGCACGCCGAGCGGGACTCCAAGCCGCCGGAGCTGGTCCTCGGCAAGTACGGCTATTGCTCGCCCGAGCAGGCGCGTGGTGAGCCCCTCGACGCGCGCAGCGACGTGTTCTCCCTCGGCGTCTGCCTCCACGAGGCGCTCCTCGGCCGCCCGCTCTTCGGGCGCCGCTCCGCGCAGACGAGCCTCGCGGCCATCCTCAACGACCCGGTACCGAACGTCTGCGAGATCGACCCAGAGCTCCCCGCCGCCTTTGGTGACGCGCTGACCTGGGCCCTCGCGAAGAACCGGGAGGATCGCTACGGCAGCGCCGCCGAGCTCGCCGCGGCCCTGGGCGAGATCGCCGCCGGCACCTCGGGCACGCAGGACCTCGCTGGCTTCTTGCGCACGGTCGTCCCTCCGGGCGAGCGGCAGATCACGGTCGAAGAGCTGCCGGTTCCCTCGTGGATGCCCGTCGAGGCGCGGCCGAGCTGGCTCCCGGCGGATCGGCGCTGACGCCTCAGGGCGCGGCCGGCGCGCCCGCGTCGATGAGGTCGAGGGTGACCACGCCCTCGCCGATGATCTTCTCGAAGCGCAGGCGCATCCAGCGGCTCTCGGTCCGCTCCTCCGCCGTGAGCTGGACCCGCAGCGGCCCCGGCGTCGTCTCGATCGTGTGCTCGATCGCCGGGCCTTCGGGGGCGGCGCTCGCCGCTCCGTGATGCGGGCCGGTCATGCGCGCCCGCGCGCCGCCCTCCGCCGCCACGCCGAGCTCGAGCGCGCAGCGCACGTAGCGCGGGTCCGCGCAAAGGTCCCCGAGGAGCCACTCCTTCACACGCGGCGCGAGGAGCTGCCCCGAGGGGCGCCCCATGGACGCCATGTTCAGCACCATGCCGAGGGTGGCCTCGGAACGCTCGAGCGCGTCGCTCACCATCGGCGCCGCCGCGTCCGCCTGGGCCCGCGCCCAGCCCGTGAGCTCGGCGCTCGGCGCCGCCGTGGCCCCGGAGCCCTCGCCCCCACAGGCGAGGCAGGCGACGAGCAGGAAGGCGAGGGTCGGAGCGGGGCGCGAAGGCATCGAGGCGACGCAGGATCCCGGTCTGCCGGCCCCCAGGCAAGCGGCCGCTCTGCGCTTTTGTTGCCCCCGGCGCGGCGCGTTCGTTATCGCGAGGCGGTCGCCATGACGAGCTGGGTCCGCGCCGCACTCACGATCCGTCGCGCCATTCGCGCGGGCTACGGCTTCCTCGCGGCGGGCCTCGGCCTCGCGCTCGTGCTGCTCGGCGTGTTCTCCCGTCCGCCGCGGGCGATCGGTCCCGAGCACGCCCTCGCGCTCGTCGGCTTCCTGGCGGTGCTCGCCGGCCGCGCCTCGCGGCGCCGCGGCGCGCCGGGGACGCCGCGCCTGCTCGACTTCGAGCTGGGCGCGCTGACGCTCGTCGGAACGCACGCCGTGGTGCAGCTCCTCGGCGGCCTCGCGGGCGATGCCTACCCGCTGGTGCTCGTGGCCATCGCCGCCCTGGCGAGCTTCGCGCGCCCGCCCGTGGGCCCGGCGCTCGTGGTCCTCGCGGTGCTCCTCGAGGCCGCCGTGCACGTCATCGCCGAGGGCCGGGGAAACGCGCTCCGGCCGCTCTTCGTGCACGCGGGCTACGCCGCCGTCTTCGGCGGTCTCCACCTCGCCTTCACCCGCGCCGAGATCGCTCGGGTCCGGGAGCGTAGCCAGGCCGAGCTCGCCGCCGAGAAGCAGCGCGTGGCCGACGACACGCGCCTCTTCCGCCTCGCGAGCGCCGCGACGAGCACGGAGGTCGACGAGGAGCGCCTCTACCGCTCGAGCGTCGACGCGGTACATCACCAGGTCTTCCACGCGCTCCAGCTGCTCCAGCGGACCCTCGGCCTCCACACCTGCG
>JBCDGX010000450.1:0-5405 GCA_038750805.1 Myxococcota bacterium | reverse complement strand
TCATCTCGCTCTTCTGGCTCGCGCTCACGTTCAGCGGCGTCTACCTGCACCGGAAGAAGCTCCTCGCGCAGTTCAGGCCCGGCGCTTGGGGCAAGCGGAAGGGGCGCGCCGCGCAGAGCTGGCTTCACACCGTCGCGGCGACGCTCGCGCTCCCCTTCCACGTTCTCTACGGAGTGACCGGCGCCTTCTTCGGCCTCACGCTCATCGTCGTGCCCGTGGCGCTCGTCGTGGTCTTCGGCGGCGACAAGGACGCCATGGACGCGGTCGTCGAGGCCCGGAATCCGCCGAAGCAGGAGCTCGCCGAGGAGCGCGTGCGGGCGCTCCCAGACCTCGACCCCTTCCTCGCCGACGCGCGCGAGCGCTACCCGGGGACCCGGCCGAGCTTCGTGAGCCTGGTCGAACCCTACGATGAAGCGGCGCGCCTCGCCGTGTTCTTCCTCGACGCCGAGGAGGAGCGCGGGAACCTCGTCTACGACCTGCATCGATCGATGGAGCCGGTGCACGACGTCAGGCCCGGCGAGCAGGACGCGCTTTTCGCGGTGCTCCGTCCGGTGCTGAACCTGCACTTCGCGCACTACGGGGGCCTTCCGGTGCGTCTGCTTTACTTCGTGCTCGGCCTGATGCTCTGCGTGCTGACCTACGCCGGCGCGCGCATGTGGGTGATGCGGCAACGCAAGACGGCGCCGCGCGCCGCGACCGTGTGCGAGCGGCTCTTCGACGGCTTCGGCGTGGGGCTGCTCCCGGCCATCGGGATCTATGCCTGGGCGAACCGGCTGCTGCCTGCGGGGCTCGAGAGCCGACTCGAGATCGAGTCGGGGATCTTCCACGCGACGTGGGCACTCCTCGCGGCCTTCGTGTTGTGGCGCGGCACCGGCGTCGCCCGTCGGCGCGCGATGATCATCGCCGCGGCGGGGCTCATCGCAGCGGTGCCCGTGCTCGACGGGCTCGTGCACAGCATGTGGCCCTGGAGCCCCGCGGCCTGGCACGTGCCGAGCGTCGCCCTCATCGATATCGTGCTCTTCGCGGGCGGGCTCGCGTGCCTCGCTGCGATGCGGCGCAGGAAGAGCGAAGCGGCGGTCGCCGTCGCTAGCGCCGAGGCCACTCCCGCGCCCGCGCCCGCCGAGTAACGTCTCGACGCTACGCTGACGTGGGCCGCGGGCGACCCTCTCGACATCGACGCTGGCGAGCGAGCTCTCAGCGCAGCCGAAACACGGCCGAGGCCGAACCCGGGGTCACGAAACGCTCGACGGGCTCGGAGGGGTTGGTGACGTCGACGACCGTCGAGCGACTGAAGTCTTCGGCAACGCGAACGAGGAACGACGTCGGCCTGGCCGCGTCGCCTTCGCGGACCAGGAGCGAGATGCCGTTGCCCGCCACGCGCTCGAGGCCCGGTACGGGCTCGAGCGCCACGGGATTGCGCAGGTCGAGGGACACGTAGCTCCACTCCTCCCGAAGATTGGCCTCGCCGATGTTGTCCACGGTGAGCGGCTCCGCGTCGGCGCGGCGTTGCAGCAAGAAAGCCGTGTCCCCGAGCCCTTGCGTGAGGACCCCGGCGGGACGTCCCCCGGAGAGAGCGAAGAGGTCGATGAGTTCGGGGTCGAAACGCGTTGCGCCGCGCGCGATGCGCAGCACGCACAACGGGCTCTCGGGCTCACCGGCCGTTCCCGTCACGAGCGACGACCCATGCCGGAGAATCGGCCCGAAGTAGAGGTTCCCCGCGTCGTCCTTCACCGCCGAGGTCAGTCCACCGCAACCGTCGTAGTCGGCGTAAGTCACCTCCGCGGTCTCGATGTCAACGAAGACCGCGCGCGTGTGGGGGGTGAGCGAGATGTCGCGCCGAACCCCCAGCGTGGTGATGACGATTCGCTCGCCGTCGATGAGCGCGACGTTGCTGTAGTAAGGCGTCGCTTCGTCGGGCTGACCGAGGTCGACCTCGACCTCCTCGATCAAGAGCATCTCCAGCGGGTCGAAGACGATCAGGTTGCGCGTGAAGACGTTGAAGAGGAATCCACGGCGCGCGTTCGCGATGACCATGATGCCGGCCCCGGTCGGGGTCCCCGCCGCAAGCAAACCGAACTCCCCGGTCATGATCACGCCGAGGTCGGGCGTCGACTCGAAGCGCTGAATGCGCGGGCTCTCGGCGAGGCCGACGTAGAAGACGCCCTCGGGCTCGGCCTCCATGGCGAGGGAGCCGAGCCCTGGCAGGACGACGGCGGTCTCGAGCGACACCTCGGTCCCCACGTCGAGGGAAGGGACGATGGTCCCGTACCCCGAGCGCCCCTCCGGCGAGCGCGTGACGCCGACAAGGAGGTACTGAGGACCGAAGCCATCGGTGGAGGCATCCGGGGGTGCATCCGAGCCCGCGTCGGCCGGCGGCGCCATTCCCACGTCGGTCGACGCGTCCACGAAAGGGGCAGCCTCCCCCTCCCCCGCACAGGCGACCAGGAGCGCTGAAAGCCAGAGCCGTCGCGTCTCCGCGAGGCCCCGGACCCGCCGCGCGAATGCGCGGAGCAGGCAAGAAGCGGCGCTCATCGGACCCTCGCCACGGCTTCGAACTCTCCGGTGCCCCGGACGCTCTCCTCAACGCGCCCGTCGGCGCCCAGGCGGTAGAGCGTCGCCGAGGCGCGCCCTTCCGTGGTGACCGGCACGTAGTAGTCGCCGTCGACCACGAAGGGGCCAAAGCCCGAAGTGCTCAGCGGTAGCTCGTCCGCCACGGTCGCGCTGCTTCCTTCCGCGTCGAGCAAGGCGTAGCGCCAGAGCGGCAGCTGCGAATAGGCGAAGGGATTGGTCAGCGTGTCAGGATCCACGTCCGACGCATAGATGCGCGTGAGCAACCCGCCGCGGCCACCTCCCGTCAGACCTTGTACATGAGGCGCCCCGGTCACCGCCCGGAGGTCGAGGAGGAAGTCGGGGTCGAGGGTCTCCGAGCCTTCACTCCGCCGAAGCACGCAGGGGGCCGGTAGAGGGTCAGGAGCGAAGATGTCGAAGGCGCCCCCGAAGCTGTCCCCGACGACGAAATAGCGGTCTCCCACCACGGCGCCACCACCCGTCACCGCGCACCGGTCGTCTTCGATGACCCGCTGCAGCGAGAGATCGGCCGCCGAGAACACGAGCGTGGTCACCGTCGGGACGGTCACTCCGCGGATCAGATTCCAAAAGCCCACGGGAACGAGAATCTCCCCGCCAAGCTCGTAGACGCCGTACACCGCGGACTCGAAATCCTCGCGCCGTAGCTCGGGGACGTCGACGGTGTCCTCGATGACCATTTCCGACGGGTTCCAGAGGACGACCTGCTGGCTCGGTGGATCGACGTAGATTGCGCGTTCGGATCCGAGAAAGAGCGTCGCCGTTCCGAAGAAGAGGCTGATACCGAGCCGGGTCATGCTCAGCCGATCCTCCTCGACCAATGCGAACGAGTCGTCGACGGCGAAGCGGGTGATGACGCCGCGCTCGCTGTCCATCCCGAAGACCTTCCCTTCGAAGGTCCGCGCTCGAGACGCGCCGGGCAGCTCGAGGGCCTCCGCACCGTCCAGGGAGCGCGGAGCGAGGTCCGGTAGAACGCTGAGCAAGATGGAACGACCGTCGGGGGTGACGTTCCGCTGAACGACCAGATAGGCCGAACGCCCGTCCGCGATGCCCGCATCGCTGACGCCGGCATCGACCCCGGCGTCCGCTCCGGGCACACCCGAGTCCGTGATGAGGTCGTCCGAAGCACAGGCGACAAGCACCAGTCCGGCGAGACCGAAGAGAACGACGTTCTTTCGCATGAGGCAACCTCCCGACCGCAGGGTCGGCTCCGCCGAGCCTCGGTCCGGCGCTCGGGACGCGTCCGCTGGTCGCCCTTTACCGCCGTCCGGCGACGGTGGGCGACCACTCGCAGAATCGAGCCAGCTGGAGCCGGCTCGGTAGAGCGAGGCGTAGTAACGTCGTGTCGGGGGCGCTTCCGAAAAGTATGAGTGAAACCGAGAGCAAGGACGCGCGAGGTAGCGCCAGGACGCCATCGGTCCAGGCCCGCTGGTACGAGAGCCACAGCCTCGCGGGCGTGCTGGCGCTCATCCCGCTCTTCGTCATCGCGGTGACGGGGTCGATCAGCCTCTTCCACGAGGAGCTCCAGCCCTGGACGCGACCCGAGCTTCGGCGGCCGGCAGCGGAAGGCACCCCGTCCGCCGACGCGGCGCTCGCCGGCGTTCTCCCGGAGATCCCCGAGGACGTTCAGCGCATCAACCTTCGCTACCCGAGCGAGTACGCGCCGCTTCTCCGCATGGACTGGCGGGCGGAGGGCGACGAGGACTCCACGCGACGCGCCTTCGACCCGGCGACGGGCCAGCGCCTCGGCGAGCCCTCGAGCAAGCTCTCGTCGGTGCTCTTTCGCTGGCACTTCCTCGCGCCCCTACCCCAGGGGCTGCTGCTCGCCGGGCTCATCTCGCTCTTCTGGCTCGCGCTGACCATCAGCGGCGTCTACCTCCACCGGAAGAAGCTCTTGGCGCAGTTCCGGCTCAGCGGATGGCGGAAGCGGCGCGGACGCGCCCTGCAGAGCTGGATGCACACGCTCGCGGCCACCATCACGCTGCCCTTCCATCTGCTCTACGGAGTGACCGGCGCGCTCTTCGGCAGCCTGCTCTTCCTCGGCCCGATGATCCTCTACCTGGTCTTCGGCGGCGACCAGGAGGCGATGGAAGCCCTGGTGGAGGGCGCGCAGCCGCCGAAGCAGGAGCTCGCGGAAGAGACCCTCGACGCGCTGCCGAGCCTCGATCCCTTCGTGGCGGACGCGGAGGCACGCTTTGTGGGCATGCACGCGAGCTTCGTCAGCCTGGTCGAGCCCTACGATGAGGCGGCCCGGCTCTCGGTGTTCGTGATGGATGCGGGCGACGCCCGGGGCAACGTGGTCTACGACCTCCATCGCGGGATGGAGCCCGTGCACCTGGTGCCGCCCGACCTCGACAATCCGGTGCTCGATATCGTCACGCCCGTCATCGAGCTCCATTTCGCGCAGCTCGGCGGCTACCCCGTGCGCTTTCTGTACCTCGTGCTCGGGGTGATGCTGGCCGTGCTGATCTACGCCGGCGCGCGCATGTGGGTGATGCGCCAGCGCACGGTCGCGCCGCGTGCCGCCGCGGCCTGCGAGCGGCTCTTCGACGGCTTCGGCTTTGGCCTCCTCCCGGCCATCGGCGTCTTCGCCTGGGCCAATCGGCTGCTGCCGGCGGACCTCGGCGCCCGGGCGCAGGTCGAGGAGAACGTCTTCCACGCCGTCTGGGTGCTCGTGGGGCTGGCCGTGCTCGTGCGCGGCACCGGGCCGGCGACGCGAAGGGCCATGGCCATGGCGGCCGCGGTGCTCCTCGCCACCGTCCCGCTCCTCGACGGGCTTCTGCACGGCATGTGGCCCTGGAGCCCGAGCGCCTGGCACG
>JBCDGX010000449.1:0-5415 GCA_038750805.1 Myxococcota bacterium | reverse complement strand
GGGAGCTCATCGCGGACGTCGGGGAGGACGCGCCCTACGGGGCGTTCCCCTGGCTCTCATGGGACCTTCGGGTCGGCCGCGGGACGGATGACTTCCTCCGGCGTTCGGTGCCGGGCGCGCGCATCGTCACGCGCGTCGACACCATCCCCGTGATGCTCGCGGGGCTCCGTGCCGGGCTCGGACTGACCATCCTTCCGTGCCTCGTCGGCGACCGCGCGCCGGAGCTTCGGCGCCACGGCGACTACGCCGTGAGTGGGACCTTCCTGTGGCTTCTCACCCACCCGGAGCTCCGCCGGACGGCCCGGGTGCGCGCCTTCATGGACTTCTTCCGGGAGGTCGTGCGCCGGGACGCCGCGCTCGTCGAGGGCCGCTCGCCGCAGCCGCTCGAACGGGCTACGCCGAGGGCGTGACCGAGGGCCCCCTCTTCAAGATCATGACGCGGGCGCAGTGGGAGGCGCGCGGCAACGTGCTTCCCCGGGCCCCCATCGACGACGCCGACGGCTTCGTGCACCTGAGCACGCGCCATCAGGTGCGCGAGACGGCGGAGAAGCACTTCGCCGAGGCCGCCGCGCTCGTCCTCGTGCGCCTCGAGGGTCCCCTCGCGGGCCTCCGCTGGGAGCCCTCTCGCGGCGGCGACCTCTTCCCCCACGTCTACGGCGACGTGCCCCTCGCCGCGGTCACGGCGGTGACGACGCTCGCGGAGACCCCGGGCGCCTTCGTCTGGCCGGAGGACGTCTGAGTCAGAAGCGGCAGCTCGCGAGCGTCTCGCGCCGCCCGGTGGGACCGCCGTTGATGGTGTGGTTGCAGAGCCCGAGGTCTCCGTCGCACACCACGTCGTAGCCCGGCAGGCCGCCGACGAGCCAGCGCGCGCCCGTATCCCCGCAGGTGCCCTCCACGTCATTCGCGAAGGTCGTATCGTCGGGGCAGACGAGGGTGAAGCTCGTGAGCGTATCGGCGCGCAGGATCGCGACGGCGCCCTCGACGTCGTAGGCCACGTTGGCCACGCCGAGGAACCGATTGGTGAAGCAGGGCTCGCCATTCGGGCGGAGGATGCGGTGCTCGATGAAGGGCACGCTCGTGCCCCCGGCGTCCGGCTCCTCGACGTCGCCGTTCCACTCGATGGTCGTCCCATCGGAGAAGCGGCACGTGCGCCGGTCGGCATCGAACACGCCGACCTCGTCGGGAACACAGCGTCGCGCCGCGGCCACCATGTCGGTCCAGCACGTGCCCGCATCGAGGAGCTCACAGCTCAGCGGCTCCGGGTTCACCGACTCTCGGGGCAGCGCCCCGAAGGGCCAGTCGTCGGCGTCGCCAGCGTCTTCGACTTCGGCGGAGCAGCTCTCGCCGTCGGCAGCCACGGAGAGACAGGCCAGTAAGGCCAGCAGGAAGCGGAGGGGGAGCGAACGGGGCGTCATGGGGTCTCCTATACGTGTATAGTGGCCCGTTCTACGCGACCGTGGGGTTCCTCCTTCCCCGTGAGCGCCTCAGCGCCGCCGGAACTCCCTCAGGTGGGTTAAGTACCACTCGCCGTCCCAGGCATTCAGCGTGCGGACCTCGAAGGTCCGCTCCTGCTCGCCGACGCGGTAGACGAGCGTGTTGTGGCGCTGCGCCCAGTAGGGGAGCCGGTTCGACTCCTCCCGGACGCCGACCCAGCCCCGCCGGCGCGAGAGCTCGAGGCGCACGAAGGTCGCCGCCTCCGCGTCTTCGCCGAGCTCCGCGTGGAGCGCGTGCACGTCCGCCTCGAACATCGCGAGCATGCGGTCGTAGAAGCGATCCGGATCGGCCACGCCCTTGATTTGCCGGAACACCTCCCGCGGCATGAAGAAGGGCATGCCGAGGGCCGGGTCGTCTTGCTTGATCGCCTCGAAGAGCTGCCGCGCTCGCTCCTGCGCGCCCTCGGCTCCGGGGCGTCGTGGCGGCTCCTCGAGGCGCGGGTCGTTCGTCGCGGGCGGCGGCGGGAAGCGCTGGGCGCTGACGAGCGCAGGGAGGAGCACGAGGGCAAGGACGGCGAAGCGCATGGCGCGCGCAGCCTGGCTCAGAAGCGGCTCGCGTTGAAGGCCTCCGCGTCCTCCTCGGGGCCCTTCCCGAAGAAGGCCGGGAAGGGCTCGGGCTTCGCGACGGCGCGCTGGATGGCCGGGCGGGCGTCGAGGCGGTCCATCCAGGCGCGGAGCGCGTCGAGGCCGGCGACGTCCACCTTGGCCCACGGGTACGAGCGCACCCAGGGGTAGAGCGCCATGTCGGCGATGGAGTAGGCGTCGCCGAGCACGAAGGCCTTCCCCCGGAGCTGCCCGTCGAGGACCTCGAGGAGGCGCCGGCTCTCCTTCACGTAGCGCTCGATGGCGAAGGCGTCCTCGTGGCCCTTCGGCGCCGCGATGCGCTGGAAGTACATCGCCTGGCCCATCATCGGGCCGACGCCGCTCATCTGGAACATCAGCCATTGCAGCGCCTGCGAGCGTCCCTTCGCGTCGCTGGGGAGGAAGCGATCGAAGCGTTCGGCGAGGTACCAGAGGATGGCGCCGGACTCGAAGACCACGAAGTCCTCCCGCCCACGGTCGACGAGCGTCGGGATGCGTCCGTTCGGGTTGAGCGCGACGTAGGCGGGCGCCTTCTGCTCGTTCTTCGCGAAGGAGACGTGGATCAGCTCGTACGGAGTCCCCACCTCCTCGAGGAAGATGAGGGGCTTCCAACCGTTCATGGTCGACGCCGTGTAGAGGAGAAGATCCGCGCGCTCGCTCATCGCCACGGCGACGGCCCCGCCGCCCTCATCGTTACGCCCTGCCGGCGAGACCCCGTATGCTCGGGGCGATGCGCCGCCTCAGCCCCGTCGACGCCGGCTTCCTGCTCGCCGAGTCCCGCGAGACGCCGATGCACGTCGGCGGCCTCTACCTCTTCACGCTCCCGGAGGGCGCGGACGAGTCCGAGTTCATCCGCGAGCAGCTCGCCATCTGGCGAAGCGACGAGTCCTGGCGCGTGCCCTTCGGACACAAGCTGCAGATGTCGCGCCTCGGCGCGGCGGCCCCGACCTATTGGGCGGAGGACGAGCGCTTCGACGTGAACTACCACGTGCGCCACTCGGCGCTGCCGAAGCCGGGCCGCTACCGGGAGCTCTTTGCGCTCGCCGCCCGGCTCCACCAGGGGCTCCTCGATCGCCACCGGCCGCTCTGGGAGGCGCATTTCATCGAGGGGCTGCAGAACCGACAGATCGCGCTCTACACCAAGGTCCATCACGCGGTGATCGACGGCGTGGGCGGCGTGCGCCTCGCCAAGGGGTTGCTCTCCACGGATCCCGACGCGCGCATCGACTACGGGCCCTTCTCGCTGAGGGCCTACGAGACCGAGCGCGCCGAGCGCCGCTCCCGTCCCCCCGCGGAGCCCCCGACGGACCGGGAGTTCAAGGCCGTGGCCGACGTCCTTCGCGAGCGCCTCGGCGTGAGCCGGAACGTCTTCGAGGGGCTGAAGACCTACGCGAAGGCGTGGCTGCACCCCGAGGAGCGCAAGCTGACGACGAGCTGGTGGACGGCGCCCCAGACCTCCTTCGCGACGAAGATCACCGGCGCCCGCCGCTTCGTGGCCCAGAGCTACTCGCTGCCCCGCGTGAAGGCCGTCGGGAAGGCCCTCGGCGGGACCCTGAACGACGTCGTGCTCTGCATGTGCGGCGGCGCGCTCCGGCGCTACCTGCTCTCGCGCGACGAGCTCCCGAAGCAGCCGCTGACGGCGATGACCCCGATCTCCCTCAAGGCCGAGCGCGACGGGGCGCTCGGGAACGCGGTCGGCGCGCTCACGGCGAACCTCGCGACGCACATCGAGGACCCGCTCCGCCGCTTCGAGACCACCCGCGCGTCGATGGTCGAGGGCAAGGAGCTTCTGCGCGGCATGAGCGCCAAGGAGATCGAGCTCTTCACCCAGCTCACGCAGACGCCGCCCATGCTCATCGGTGCGCTCGGCCTCGGCGACCGCTTCCCGCCCTACAGCACGGTCATCTCCAACGTGCCGGGGCCGCGGGAGCGGAGCTATTGGAACGGGGCGCGCCTCGACGGCATGTACCCGGTGAGCGCGATCTTCCACGGCTTCGCGCTGAACATCACGCTGCTCAGCAACGCGGACCAGCTCGACTTCGGGGTCATCGCGGACCGGACCACGGTGCCGAGCGTGCAGCGCATCATCGACCACCTCGAGGAGTCCCTGGTGGAGCTCGAGGAGGCCGCCGGGCTCCCCTGAGCACCGGCCACTTTCGCGCGTTCCGCGGGTCCCATCGCCTACCCTTTGCGCGTGATGCTCGCGTCGCGCCGCCTGGCGCTCGCCGTCCTCCTCGCCTTCGCGCGTTCCGCGGCGGCCCAGGACGGTGGGGTCGCACCGGATGCGGAGGCGCCCCCTGCGGGCGTGCCGGACGCCGGTGTTCCGACCGACGCGCCGGATGCGGGGCCTCCGCCGGACCCGCGCGAGGTGGAGCTCGCGACGCTCGAGGCGGACGTCGCGTCCCTCGAGCGCCTCCTCGAGGGGGACCTTCCCGGCGACGTCGAGGTGACCTCGCTCTTCGAGGTCGACTTCGGGTCCGCGGAGGCCGTGGCTGCTCGCGTCGCGGCGCTCGAGGCTGCGCTCGCCGCGCCGTCCCCGCCGCCGGAGCCCGAGGCAGCGGACGCCGGCGTTCCCGCCGAGGACGCTGGGACCGAGCCCGGGACCGCCGGGACCGAGCCTGAGGACGCTGGGACCGAGCCTGAGGACGCCGAGCCCGCCGAGGACCCCGAGCTCCCCGCGGACGCGCCCGGGACCGAGGCGCTCGCAGTAGAGATCGACCGGGAGGCTCCAGGGGTTCACGTTCTCCACGCTGACCGAGCCCCCACCTTTCGTAAAGCCGTGACTCTCGTCCGCTACCATGGCGGGACCCATGTCCGACTGGTCCGACCTCGATCCCACGGCGGTGCCCCTGCCTCACGGCACGCTCGTCACGACGCGGCGGGCCCACGACGGGCGTCCCCAAGGGGCGGTTGGACGCGTGGTGGGCGTCGACGAAGCCGGCGTGACCCTTCGCTTCGCCGACGGACACAGCCTGACCCTGCCGCGAGCCGACGTGGTTCCGACCAAGCTCGGCGAGGCGCGTTATGCGGTTCGGCGCGCGGAGGCCTGGGCCGCGCTGCGTCCCACCGCGATCGTAGACACCGTAGTCGGATCGCGGGCTTGGGGACTCTCCGAAGAGGGATCCGACGTCGATCGGCGTGGGGTCTTCGTGCTGCCGACGCCCTGGACCGCGGGACTCGTGACGCCGCCGACGGAGCTGGTGAGTCTCGACGGGAGCGGGACCTACTGGGAGCTCGGCAAGGCGGTGCGCCAGGCGCTCCGTGCCGACCCGAACACCCTGGAGACCCTATTCCTGCCCGGAGCCCGAGCCCTCGACCCCATGGGCGAGCAGCTGCTCGC
>JBCDGX010000448.1:0-5425 GCA_038750805.1 Myxococcota bacterium | reverse complement strand
TCCTGGTCGGCCTTGTTGACCAGGAGGCGCTCGCGCAGCGCGCGCTCAGCGACCTCCGAAGCGCCCTCGCCACCGCCGAGCGCATCGGCCTGAACGGTCGCCTCGAGATCCTCGCGACCAGCGCCACCACCGGACGCGGCCTCGAAGAGCTGGCGGATGCCCTCGAGGCCCATCGCCAGGCGCTCGGCGAGGCGCTCTCCGCGCGGCGCCGCGCCGGAGAGATCGCCTGGGCCGCCGCGCGCTTCACCGCCCGCTACGGAAGCCATGGCGTCGCCACGCTCGGCGGCGCGGAGGCGCTTCGCGGGCGCATCGCCGACGCCCTCCCCGGTTCTGCCGTCCCGCTCGTCGTGGACGCGCTCTCGTCCACCTACCTCGAAGACCTGCCACGCGCGATCGCGCCGAAAGCCGAGACCCCGTCATGACCGCACCGAGCAAGGCCAACATTCACCCGACCATCGTTCCCATGGGCAAGCTCCCGCCGCTCGGCGTTCTGCCCGAGAAGATGCACGCCTGGGTCATTCGTCCGGAGCGTTTCGGCGAGCCCGAGCAGGCCATGCAGCTCGAGGAGATGCCCATGTGGGACATCGGCCCGGACGAGGTGATCGTCCAGGTGATGGCCGCGGGCATCAACTACAACGCCATCTGGGCCGGTCTCGGAGAGCCGGTGAACATCCTCAAGTCGCATGGTCTTCCGTTCCACATCGCCGGCAGTGATTGCTCCGGTGTGGTCTGGAAGGTCGGCTCGAAGGTGCGGAACTGGAAGGTGGGCGACGAGGTCATCATCCACTGCAACCACCTCGTCGAGCCGGGCACGAGCGACCTGCAGACCATCTGGGGCTACGAGACGCCGGACGGCTCCTTCGCCCAGTTCACCCGGGCGCAGGGACAGCAGCTCCTGCCGAAGCCGAAGGACCTGAGCTGGGAGGAGGCCGCGAGCTACGGCCTCGTGTACTTCACCGCGCACCGCATGCTCATCGATCGGGCCGACATTCAGCCCGGAGAGGACGTGCTGATCTGGGGCGGCGGCGGCGGCCTCGGCGTCTTCGGCATCCAGCTCTGCAAGGCCGCCGGGGCGCGTGCCATCGCGGTGGTGTCGAGCGAGGAGAAGGCCGAGCTCGCGATGGAGCTCGGCGCTCACGGCGTGATCAACCGGAAGGACTTCCCGAACCTTCAGTACTACCCCGGCGAGACGCCCGAGCAGAAGAAGGCGCGCTTTCAGGACATGAAGGCCTTCGGAAAGAAGATTTGGGAGATCCTCGGCGAGAAGAAGAGCGTCGAGGTGGTCTTCGAGCACGTCGGCCAGCGCACCTTCCCGGCGAGCGTATGGCTCGCGAGCAAGTACGGCCGCATCGTGATCTGCGGCGCGACGACGGGCTTCGAGCTCACCTTCGACGTGCGGCACCTCTGGATGAGCCAGAAGAGCATCATCGGCTCACACTTCGCGGATGCGGAAAGCTCCGGGCGCGCCAACAAGCTCGTCCAGCAGGGTCTCGTGAAGCCCGTGCTCACGGAGACCTTCACCTGGAACGACATCGCCAAGGCGCACACGAAGATGCGTGAGAACAAGGTCTTCGGGACCATCGCCGCGCTCGTCGGCGCCCCGCGGCCGGGTCTCAAGAACTTCGAAGAGACGCTCGCCGTGATGAACGAGGGAGCCTAGGTCGGTGACGATGCAAACCGTGTCCTCCGAACCCGGCCCCGCCACGACGACGGGGACCGAGCCCGCCAGCCTCGAGGCCGTCACCGAGGCCATCGACGCGCTCTACGCGAAGGCCCTCGCCAAGGCGAAGGCGCGCTTCGCGCCGGAGGGGCGTCCGAGCGGCCGGCTGCTCAACGAGAACCAGCTCGCGGCCCACGGCCTCGCCTACCTCGCGACGGAGGCCTTCGCGGCCCGCGAGATGACGGCCTGGGCACGCCGCGTCGGCGGCGAGCTCGAGCTCCGCATCGCGCGGGCCTACGTCGGTGAGCTGGCCCGCGCGCTCCGCGGCGGGATCGACATCGGCCCCTGCGAGACCGTGGGCATGAACGAGCTCGGCCTGACCGAGGCCGAGCTCCAGGAGACCGTGCTCCAGCCGAGCGTGGTCGCCTTCAGCGAGGCGCACGCGAGCGCGGAGGCCTACGTCGCCGTGGCGAACGCGGCCAACGAGAAGGGCTTCGGCGATTGGGGGCTCGCCGCGGACGAGGACGGTGAGCTGCTGGCCGAGATCCGCACGCAGTTCGCGCGCTTCGTCGAGGCCGAGGTCATCCCGAAGGCCCAGGAGATCCACCAGAAGGACGTGCTCATCCCCCAAGCGCTCCTCGACCAGATGGCCGAGCTCGGCGTCTTCGGGCTGACCGTGCCCGAGGAGTTCGGTGGTCTCGGCCTCTCGAAGGTCGCGATGTGCGTCGTGACCGAGGAGCTCAGCCGCGGCTACATCGGCGTCGGCAGCCTCGGCACCCGCGCCGAGATCGCCGCGGAGCTCATCCTCGGCGGCGGCACGGACGAGCAGAAGAAGACGCTCCTCCCGAAGATCAGCTCGGGCGAGATCCTCCCGACGGCGGTCTTCACGGAACCGAACACGGGCTCGGACCTCGCACACCTCGGCACCCGCGCCGAGCGGCAGGAGGACGGGAGCTACCGGGTCTTCGGGCAGAAGACGTGGATCACCCACGGCGTGCGCGCGGATCTCATGACCCTGCTCGCGCGCACGAACCTGGACGAGCCCGGCTACAAGGGGCTCTCGATGTTCGTGGCGCCGAAGACGCGCCTCGACCCCGCGCCGGGCGAGCCCGAGTTCGTCGACCCCGGCCTCGAGGGCACGGAGATCGAGGTGCTCGGCTACCGCGGCATGAAGGAGTACGAGCTCAGCTTCGACGGCTTCGAGATCCCCGCGGGCTGCCTCCTCGGCGGGGAGGAGGGCGCAGGCTTCAAGCAACTCATGCGGACCTTCGAGAGCGCGCGCATCCAGACGGCGGCGCGCGGCGTGGGCCTGGCCCAGGCGGCCCTCGAGGACGGCATGCGCTACGCGAACGAGCGCATCCAGTTCGGCAAGCCGATCTTCGCGTTCCCGCGCGTCGCGCGGAAGCTCGGGCGGATGATCGCGCTCACCATGGCGGCGCGGCAGCTCACCTTCTTCAGCGCCCGGCGCAAGGACTCGGACGAGCGCTGCGACCTCGAGGCGGGCATGGCGAAGCTCTTCGCCACGCGGGCGGCCTGGCTCGGCGCCGACGCCAACGTGCAGATCCACGGCGGCAACGGCTACGCGACCGAGTACCTCGCCAGCCGGCTCCTCGTGGACGCGCGGGTGCTCTCGATCTTCGAGGGGGCCAATGAGATCCAGGCGCACGTCGTGGCGCGGCGGCTCCTCGAGAGCTGAACGGCAGGGCACCCATCGCCGGCCCCGGTCCCACCGACCCGGGGCCGGTGTTCCCATCCGCGGCTAGCCCGTCGCGGTGGGAGCGCCCGCGTCCGTCGAGCCTCCCGGCGGGCGAAACTCCGCAAGTACCGCTTTCAGTGTCCAGCGAGCTCAGGTAGGCTCACGGCCCGTGAGAGGGATCACTTTCTTGTCTTTTTTGGCCTGCTCACTCCTGAGCGGCGCCTGCGAGTCCTCGCGTCCACCCTTCGAACCTGCCCCCGATGCGGGGCCGCCCCCGTCCACCGACGCCGGGCTCCCGACGGAGGACGCGCCCCCCGTCCGGGCCTTCGCCATCGTCCCGGGGCCGACGGAGACGACGGGCTTCGTGCCGCCCCTTCCGGAGCCGCGCTTCGTCGAGGTGACCGAGGCCGTCGGCATCGACCACGACCAGGACCCGCGCATCCCCGAGATGTGCACGCTCGACGCGGACGGCTGCAACGGCGGATGGCACACCGGTGGCGCGGCCGCCGGGGACCTCGACGGCGATGGCTGGCCGGACCTCTATTTCGCGATCATGGGGGAGCCGGACCGGCTCTACCTGAACGACGGCGACGGGACCTTCACGGACCGCAGCGCCGAGTGGGGCCTGACGGACGCGACCTTCACGGGGAGCGCCGCGATGCACGATGTCGACCGCGACGGGGACCTCGACGTCTACGTCACGGGCTACGGCCAGCGGGACAATCACCTGCTCATCAACACCGGCTCCCGCCTCGTCGACCGAACGGAGCGCATGGGCGCGAGCTTCGCCGGAGACCGCATCGCCCAGGCCACGAGCGCCGGCTTCGGCGACATCGATGGGGACCGCTGGCCCGACGTGTGCGTGGTCGAGTGGAACATCGAGCCCTCGACGCCCGCGCGCGTGCTCATGCTGCGAAGTCGCCTCGGAGACGGCGGCGTGGGCTTCGACGAGGTGAGCGCGCCGGCGGGGCTCGAGGCCGAGTTCGCCTTCGCGCCGGCCTTCGTCGATCTGGACGACGACGGCCTCCAGGACCTCTATATCTCCGGCGATTTCCAGCACAGCCGCATGTTCTGGAACGAAGGCGACGGGACCTTCACGGACGGCACCTTCGACGCGGATCTCGAGCAGGCCTCGAACGCCATGGGCCTCGACATCGAGGACGTGGACCTGGATGGCGACTTCGACATCATGGTCACGTCGCTCTCGCGCACGGACGGTCCAACGGAGCGGATCATCGAGGGCCAGAACCGCCTCTACATCAACCACGGCGATCGCCGCTTTACCGAGGAGGGCTACGAACGCGGGGTGTCCTGGGGAGGCTGGGGCTGGGGGGTGGCCATCGCGGACCTCGACCACGACGGCGATCCGGACATGGTCCAGACCGCCGGCTACCACACGCGCGACGGCCGCGAGTTCTTCTTCGAGAACGACGGCACGGGGCACTTCATCGAGCGCGGCGTCGAGGTGGGCATCGGGAGCGTGACCCAGGGGCGCGGGCTCGTGCTGGTCGACTACGACCGGGACGGCGACGACGACGTGCTCATCGTCCAGAACGGCGACGCACCGATCCTCTACCGGAACGATCTCCCGCGGCGAACGCATTGGCTGCGCATCCGTGCCCTCGACCCGCGCGGCGCGGACGCGCTCGGGGCGCGGGTGATCGTGCGCCGCGGCGAGCGGAGCTGGCACCACCACGTGAGCGCCAGCGGGGTCTTCAACGGCAGCCACGAGCCCTGGATCGACGTGGGCCTGGGCGCTGGCGACGCGGACTCGGGCCCCTGCGAGGCGGAGGTCGAGGTGCGCTTCCCGGGCGGGGCCGAGGTGCGCCAGCAGCTCGGTTGCGACGACTGGCACGTGATTCGCGAGCCGGGCTGAATCCACGCGCGCCGCGCCTGCGGGGTGAGTCGGGAGGCGGGGCGTGCGAAGGTCCCCGCCGGAGGACGCATGCACACGATCCGGATGTTTCTGACCTTCGTGCTCGTCGGAGCCCCGCTCGGCGGGACGGCGGCAGCGTTCATCGCGCCGCCCCTGGTCACGATGCCCTACTCGCCGCCGGGTCAGGGCGCGG
>JBCDGX010000447.1:0-5439 GCA_038750805.1 Myxococcota bacterium | reverse complement strand
GCGCCCGTCCCGAGGCGCGACCGGAGCGCCATCAGGTGGCCCTGGAGCACCGTCAGCGGGAGCATCACGTCGTGCGTGGTGTTGGCGATGTAGGCCGTGAGCGCCTCGTCCCGGCGCTCGAGCTCCTCCATGCGGGCGGCGAGCGCTGCGCGGTCCTCGGCGAACGCGCGGCTGAGCTCGCCGATCTCGTCGCCCCGCGCGTCCGGCCGGAGCGGACGCTCCCCACCTCGCGCGGCGCGCACCTCCGCCGTGAGCCGGCGAATCCTCCGGACGATCGGTCCCGCCGCGAAGAACGCCACGGCGATCACGAAGGCCGAGACGAGCACCGTCGGCACCAGCGCGACCATCACGCCGGCGCCGGGCGCGCGCGCCTCGACGTAGATGATGGCGCAGGGACCCTCGGGCGCTGCGCGGAAGGCGAGGACGCGGCGGCGTCCTTCCGAGCCGGTGACGAGCGCGTGCGCTTGACCCCGCTCTGCGAGGCTCGCGCGAAGGACGTCCGGGAAGGGCGGCGCGTCGGGATGCGCGCTCACCAGGGACGGGTCGTAGGCGAAGACGCGCTCGGCGCCCATCGGCCGGCTCTCGCCGGGCGGTGGACGGCGGCGGCCCTGGCGACGACCAGCGCGGCGAAAGCGGCCGTCGGGCCCGGGCCAACGCTCCGGATACGCCTCGCATCGCTCGAGGCGCTGGTCGTTCACCCGCCCGCGAATACCCTCGATCACTCCCTGCGCGACGAGGCGCTCGCGCAGGGCCGACTGACCCAGGCTGAAGAGGACGGCGAAGGGAATCACGAGAAGCGCCAGCGTCAGCGCGAAGCGTCCGCGGAGCCCGAATCCGCGCGGCGGATTCACGGCGTCTCGCCCGGTTTCTCGCCCGGTGTCTTTTCGTCGAGGCGATAGCCGATGCCCCAGACCGTCGCGAGCTGCTTGCCCGCGCGGCTGAGCTTCTTTCGCAGCCGCGAAACGTGCACGTCGAGGGTGCGTTCGCCCCCCATGCGCTCCGGGTCGAGCGCCGCCTCGACGAGCGCCGCGCGGGTCATGGCGGAGCCGGGCCGCTTCGCGAGCGTGAGCAAGAGGTCGAGCTCCACCTTCGTCATCTCCTCCGTCGGCGCGCCGTCCACGAGCACCTGACGCTTGACCGGGTCGATGGCGATGGCGTCGAGCACGATGGGATCCCCCTCGCGGCGGATGTCGGGCCGGCGAAGGCGCGCGCTGACCCGGGCCTGAAGCTCCTGCGGCCAGAAGGGCTTCGTCAGGTAGTCGTCCGCGCCGAGCTCGAGGGCGCGTACCTTGTCGGCCGTGTCCTGGCGGGCGCTTAGGATCATCACCGGCACGTCGCTCACCTTGCGGTAGCGCTTGAGCAGGTCGAGGCCGTAGGTCCCCGGCAGCATCAGGTCGAGAATGAGCAGCCGGTAGCCGCTCGGGTCCTCGCGGGCGGCCTCGTCACCGTCCTTCCGCCAGGTCACGGCGTAGCCGGCGTCCTCGAGCTGCTCGACGATCTGGCTGCCGAGAGCCTCGTCGTCCTCCACCAGCAGGATCGCGTCGCGCTCAGTCATGGGTCGCATTACTCGGGTTCACGTCGTGATCGACGCGGGGGACCTTACGATGGTCTGAAGGCAGGACGCATCGGAGCACCTTCGCCGCGGACGCGCGAGGCGCGCGATTGGCGGGTCGACGGACGACGCGGGACTTCCGCGGCCAGGGCGAGGATGCGGCGCGCCGCGAGCATTTCCTTAGACTCTCCCCTCCGGGGGCTGTGCCTCCACGCGCGACTGAATCACGGCCAGGAGCACCGAAAAGCGGTCCGGGAAGCGCGCTCGGTCGATGGATTCGTAGATGCCCTCGAGGTCGGCGTTGCTCTTGTCGCCAAAGTCGAGCAGGTCCTGCGTCGCCTCGATGCGTCGCCGGTCGAGGCCTTCGCGCTCGTAGATCCGGCGAAGGCCCGCGGCGGCCAGAGCCTCCGGGCCGTGGGTCTTCGCCGAGAGCAGGCCGCGACCGTGCACGAAGAGCGCCGCCGCGATGGCACCGTAGAACGCCGTTCGGAAAACGAGGTCCAGAAGGGTGGCCGGAAGGGACGTCGACGCGTCGCCGAAGAGGCTCGTCACGTCGAGCCCCGCGCTGACCAAGAGCCCCAGGGTCAACACGCCGGCCACCCCCATCATGACCACGCCGATCGTCTCTTTCACTTTACGGACTCCTCCGCTCGCGGAGCGCGAAACCTGGCGCTCGGCCTTTCGAGTCGCGCAGCACGCATCAGGGGTCCTTCGGTTCCCAGAGCTCGACCTTGTTGCCCTCCGGGTCCATCACCCAGGCGAACTTCCCGTTGAACTCCTCGTCGGGCCCCTGGATGGCCTCCACGCCCTGCGCCTTCAGCTGGGCGAGGAGCGCGACGAGGTCGTCGACGCGGTAGTTGATCATGAGCTGGGACTTGCTCGGCTCGAACCACTCGCCGTCGGCGTCGGCGAGGTGCCAGACGGTCATGCCGGCGGCGCTCTGAGCGTCCTGGTCGGCCTTCCAGTCGAAGACGGCGCCGCCCCACTCCTCGATCTTCACGCCGAGGTGGTCGACGTACCACTGCTTGAGCGCCGCGGGGTCCTTCGCCTTGAAGAATACCCCGCCGATTCCGGTCACCTTCGCCATCGCCACCTCCCTCTTGCCCTCGTCCGCCCGGGCCTGCCGAGTGCCCGCCCCGAGGGTAGCCCAGTCGCCCCCTGAGGGCGGTGCACGAAGCCGCGGGCCGGGTTAGCTCGGCGGCTGGAAGATCTGGATCAGGTTGCCGCAGGTGTCCGAGAACACCGCGAGCGTCGTCCCGCCCATCTCCGTCGGCTCCTTCGTGAACACCACGCCCGCCTCCTCGAGCCGGCGGTGCTCGGCCTCGACGTCGTCGACCTCGAAGGCCGTCATGGGGATGCCCTGCTCGAAGAGCGCTGCCTGGAAGGCTTGCGAAGCCGGGTTGTCGTTGGGCTCAAGGACGAGCTCCACGTCGTCGTGCCAGCCGGGCGTGACGAGGGTGATCCAGAAGACGTCGGGCCCCAGCGGGATCTCGTGCTTCGTCTCGAAACCAAGCACCTCGGTGTAGAAGCGTTGCGCCCTCTTTTGGTCGTCGACGGGGATGCCGTTCAGCGTGATTCTCATGGCGCGAGCCTCGCACCCGTGTCGCGGCGCTGCTTCTCCGAAATTGCCGCCTGGGCGGTTCCGAGCAGGCAAAAGCAACCGGGTGCGCTCAGACTGCCCGGCACCGAGACCAGCGTGTGCCGGGCGCGTCGAAAGGCCGACGGTCGCCGACCGACGTGGCGCGTGAAGGCGTCGCTGAAGCTGCCGAGGCTCGAATAGCCGAGGGCGAAACAAACCTCGGTCACGTCGTCGCCGCGGGCGAGGAGCGCGCGAGCCCGCGCGAGGCGCGCGCGAACGCGATAGCGATACGGCGTCGCACCGTGGAGCGCCGCAAACTGCTTGATGAAGCGCCCGGTCGACAGGCCCGCTTCGTCCGCGAGGGCGGCCACGGACGGGGCGGACGGCTCCGCGAGCCGCGCGCGGGCGCGGCAGAGCGCGACGAAGCGGGCTTCGGTCAGCACGCTTGGAACCGTATCGGAGTCGCGGCATCTGCGGGGGCGAGACGGTCGCACGCGCGGTACGTCTCCGGCCCGCGCTCACTCCCCGCGGACGGCGAGCGCGCGCCGGACGAAGGTGGCGTGGAGCGCCTCGAGACGCTCCGCGACCTCGGGGGCGCCCACGGCGGCGCAGGCCCGTGCGACGGCCTCGAGCGTCGAGAGGTGCGCCGGCGTCGGCCCGCTCCTCAGCGAGTAGCGGCTCGGCGGTCCGGGCGGCAGGCCCACCGTCCGATGTCCGCGCGTCAAGAGGCGTCGGCTGAGGCGCCGCGCCTGCCGCCATGCGCCGTCGACGACGACGAGCGCTCGGCCCGCGTCCTCCGGCGTGAGCGCCCGACCCCCTGGCTGGAGCACGAGAGCGGCGGGCGGGACGCTCTCCTCGCCCTCATGTAACGCCCCGTCGAGCGCCCGCACGGCCAGGAAGCCGGTGTTCGTCGTTCGGTAGCGCTCGTTCGGGTGCATGCGCACGTGAAGCGCGAAGGGCGCCGGAAGCCCCCAAGGCATCACGTCGCAGACGCACGCCTCGAGGGAGGCGCGGCAGGCGACGCAGCGCGCCAGGCGAAGTCCTCGAAGCGGCACTCGGTCAGCCTGGTACGACGTCGCGCGAGCGTCCACGGGCCAGCCATGAGCCGCCCGGCAAAGGCCTGCTACGGTGCGCCGCGATGCGCGTGCTCCACGTGTTCGACGAGAAGAGCCCCGCCGAGCGCCTCGCGGAGGCCCTCGAGGGCGAGGGCATCGGGACCGACGTGAAGCCCGGGCGCGAGGCCGGCTTCCAGCTCTTCGTCCAGGACGACGACGACCTCGAGGCCGCGAAGGCCGCCCTCGCCCTCTTCCTCGAGCGCCCCGACGACGCGCGCTTCGACGATGCCCGGAAGCGCGCCCGCGAAAGCCGCCGCGCGCGCGCGAAGCACGACGCGGCGGTCGATCGGAAGGTCCGCCGTGCGCGCGCTTCCCTCGAGGCGAGCACCACCGGCCAGGCCGGGCCCATGAGCAAGGCGCTCGTCGGCATCGCGGCGGTGCTGACGGCGGTCACCTCGCTGGCGCCCTCGAGCCAGCGCTTCTTCGACCTCATCGACTTCCCCTCGCTCGTCGCCTCGCCCTACGGCCTGGTCTCCGTGGGTGCCTGGGAGCGCTTCTTCGGCGGGGTCTGGGAGCTGACGATCCTCCGGGGCGAGCTCTGGCGCCTCGTCACCCCCTTCTTCGTGCACGCGCCGTGGTTCAGCGTGGACCCGGACACGGGCGCGCGGAGCTTCGAGCTCTTCGGCGTCTTCCACCTCGTCTTCAACGGGATGTGGCTGCTCGCCATCGGCGGCATGCTCGAGCGCGAGCGCGGCCCCTGGCGCATGCTCGCCCTCTGGCTCGCGACGGCCTGGGCCGGGGAGATCCTCGAGTCCCTCTACTTCGGCCCCGCCAACGGCGTGCCCCACGCCATCGGCATGAGCGGCGCCGTCTACGGGCTCCTCGGCTATTGCTACGTGCGCGGCCGCTACGACCCGACGGCGCGCCTCGGCATCCCGCGGCAGACCATGACCTGGATGATCGCCTGGCTCGTGCTCGGCTTCGCCGGCTTCATGCGCATGGCCAACGGGGCCCATCTGGGCGGACTGCTCATGGGCTGCCTCCTCGGCTTCCTCGCGAGCGGCTACCTCCAGCGCCAGCTCCTCCGGAAGAACGAGAGCGCCTAGCAGGTTGGTGAGAAAGGCGACGGCACCGCTTCGCGGCGCCCTCACGCCGGTCGGCGCCATCCCCTCGCCTCGGAAATGCACCACATTTCGTCGGCTCGCGGACGCACCCCACGACGCGAAATCGTCCACGACCCGGATGGGTCGCCT
>JBCDGX010000446.1:0-5445 GCA_038750805.1 Myxococcota bacterium | reverse complement strand
GGAGCGGGGCGCCGGGCGGGGCCGCGCGACATGCCCCCTCACTTCGGAGCCGTCGGGCCGGCCGCCGGCTGGACGCTCGTCCGCCTGCCTGCGGCAGGGCTGCCGGGGTCCTGAGGGGGGCGCCGACATCCGCCGTATGGCCTTCGGCCATGGCTGGAGGGCTGGCTTGTGCGGCCGCGTACCTCCGTGAGGGGGCACGCCCCGCGGCCCCGCCCGGCGCGTGGACCAGGCGGACTGCGGGTGATCGACGCGGGCCGAAGGGGACGCGGGCTTCGGGTCAGCCGCCCATCTCGCGCTGCTTGAGCGCCTCGAGGGCTTCCTCGAGCTCGGCCATCTCTTCCTGGCTCATCTCCTCTTCCTCGGCCTCGACGCGCGCGGCGACGGCCGGGGCCTCCTCGGGCTCGATGAGACCCATCTTCTGCTTGAGCGCCTCGAGGTCCTCGTCGGCGCCGGCGGTGGTCTCGAGCTCGCGGAACTTATGCGTGAGCACGTCGCCGGAGTACTCCTCGGCGAGCTCCGCGCCGGCCTCCGCCTCGGCCTCCATCTGGTCGATCTTCGTCGCCATGCGGTCGAAGGTGTCGAAGGCGCTCGTGTCCGAGAGACCGCTCATGGTCTCCTGGATGCTCTTCATCGCCTCGGCGCGGCGCTTCCGGGCGATGAGCACGTTCTTTTTGTGCTTCGCCTCTTCGATCTTGTTGTTCAGCGCGCGGAGCGCCGTCTTCAGCTGGCCCGTGGCCTGCTTCTGCTTGTCCCACTGGTCCTTGAACTGAGCGGCGAGGGAGTCGTGCTCCTTCTTCCGGAGCAGGGCCTCCTTGGCGAGCGCGTCGTCCCCGGCGCGCACGGCCATCATGGCCTTCTTCTCCCACTCGTCGCCGACGGACTTCTGGTTGTTGAACTGCTTCTGCAGCCGCTTCTCGTCGGCGATGGCGACAGCGACCTGCTTCTTCGCCTCCACCAGCTGCTGGTTCATGTCCAGGATGACCTGGTTCAGCATCTTCTCGGGATCTTCCGACTTGCTGATCAGGTCGTTCAGGTTGCTCTTGATGAGCTGCGCGAGGCGTCCGAAGAACCCCATGGAAAGTCTCCCGGCCTCAGGCCGTCGCGCCGGCGCGGAAACCGGCGAGCGTCTCGTAGTGGTTGGTGAGCGCGAGGCTGATCTCGTCGATGCTCCCCTGGAACTCGTTGTAATCGAGGTCCTCGAGGAGGTGGCCCGCCGTCAGCACGACCGAGCCGCCGCTGAGCCCGTAGCTCGCGTGCACGAGCTCGCTGGCGTTGAGCTCGAGGAGCTTCTCGTAGAGCTCCGCCCGCTTCTCGACGTTCGAGGTCTCGAGGACCTTCACGCGCATGAGCACGAGGGGCTGGGCCACGCTGACCACGATGGCACCGCTTTCGTCCTCGGGCACGGTGGTCTCGCGGACGAGCCAGGTCGCGTCGTCGCTCTCCCCATCCCCGATGGTCTTGAAGCTGAGGCTCGACCTCAGCAGATAGGACTCGATGTCTTCGCGCGTCGCCATGCCCCTCGCCCCGCCGGCCTCCGGGCCGGCGCCAGGAGGCTAGCAAAGAACGCCCGGAAGCGAAGCGAGGGACGCGTCCGCGTCAGTCGTTGTCTTCGCCGGTCGCGCTGGCGAGCTTGCGCGACCAGAGCACGGCGTCCTGGCGCTCGCCCTGGAACTTCACGCCCTTCGCGAGGAGACCGGTCTTCCGGTAGCCCGCGGCGACGAAGGCCGTGGCGAGCAGCTCGTGGTCGATGGGACCGAAGGAAAAGGCGCTGACGATGCCTCGCTCCTGCAGCACGTTCCCCGCGTGGCGGAGCCCCGCGACCAGGCACTTGATGTCGTCCTCGGTCTCCGGGGCACGGAGCACCTCGATGAGCGAGTGGCCGAAGCAGTCCTGGAACTCGGCGGAGACGTAGTTCTTCGGGGCCTTCTTGTAGCTGGCCTCGAAGTAGAAGCGCGCGGCGTCGCGGCCGAAGGCGTCGAAGCTCCCGAGGCCGTGGCCCTTGCGCCAGACCTGGTCGCGGGCCTTGTTGGCCGCCGCCTCGGTGACCTCGCCGACGGAGGCTCCCTTGATGGTCTCCGGGAAGTCCGTGGCGGCCTTCTTGGCGCGGTTGATGATGCGGTCCGCGAGCTTCACCGCCTTGTCGTCGACCTCGACGGACGCCGTCTTGTCGCCGATCACGCAGCCGCAGAGGTGGCCGTCGCTCCGCTTGTAGAAGCCGGGGATGGTGCCCTCGCGAACGAAGCCGACCTTCGTCCAGGAGGAGACCTCATCCTTCTCCACGAGGGTGATGACCTTCGCGACGCCCTCCTTCTGGGCGACGGACTGGATGAAGAGGCGCTTCGCGGGGAGCGCGCCAGCGCGGAAGTCGATGACCCGCACGAAATCCGTCCGCCGATTCAGGATCAGGCAGAGGTACGCGCTGTCGCTCCGGAAATAGAGCTCTTCGACGGGAGGGGGGGCCTTCGCCTTGGCTTTCGCCTTCGCCTTCGCCATGGGCCCACGCGCTAGCCTCGGGAAGGGAGGCTGTCAACGCTAGCAGCCTTGTATGGCTAGAGGCCGAGGGCGTCGATGGCGTCGTCCGCCGCCGCCTCGAGCTCCGGGAAGGTGGCCCGGGCCGGAAGGACCCGTGTGCCGACGACGTAGGTCGGCGTCGCCCGAATCCCCAATCGCCGCCCGGCGCGCGCGTCCGCCGCGACCCGTTCCCGATGCCGTCGGTCCCCGAGGGCCAGGCGGAGGGCATCGGCGTCGACCCCCTCGATGGCAGAGGCGAGGGCGACGAGCTGCGCCGTGTCGAGGAGCGCCGGCGCGCCGTCGAGGGAGGCCTGGAAGGCTCGAAAGCCCGCGTCGCCGACCTGCGCGTGCACCTCGACGCCGGCCTCCGCGACGAGGGCCGCGCCGGGGTGGATCTCGAGGGGCAGGAAGCGGTGCACGACCTGCACGTCGCCCCCGAAGGCCCGGACGAGGCGCTCGAGGTCCGGGCGCGTGCGCGCGCAGCCGATGCAGGGGTGGTCCGCGAAGACGTGCACGACGATCGGGGCCGTCGAGGGGCCCTGGCGGGGGGCGCGCTCCGGCGCCGGCGGGGGCGCGTCGGGGTCGTCCGGTAGCGGGCCGCCGATCGCCTCCGTGACGCGGGCGCTGACCTCCCCGCGCGGGACGCCGCTCGCCACCAGGGCGCGCGCCTCGTCCCGGGCGGCCTCCACGAGGGCCGCGAACTCCTCGAGGGCCGGTGCGCCGAAGAGGAGGCGTCCGTTGAGGATGAAGGTCGGCGTGCCCGTGACGCCGAGGCGGACGCCCACGGCGAGGTCCTCGTCGATGGTGCCCGCGTGCCGTTCGGCCGCGACGGCCTCGCGAACGGTGGCGCGGCTGGCGCCGGCGGCCTCGGCGGCGTCGAGCACGGCGCCGAGCTCGAGGTCGCGGGTCGCATAGATGCGGTCGTGGAAGCGCCAGAACGCTGGATCGCCGCCCTGCTCCCGCACGGCCACGGCGGCCTCATGAACCGGCCGCGCGGCCTCGTGGAAGGAGAGCGGGAAGTGGCGAAACACCACCCGGAGATCCTCCGGGTAGCGCTCCCGGAGCGCCTCCACGAGGCCGGCGGCCTCGGCGCAATAGGGGCACTCGAAGTCGCTGAACTCGACGAGGGTGACGAGGGCGTCTGCCGGCCCGCGAGAGGCCGCCCCGGTCGTCCGGAGGGCCTCTTCGCGACTCGGCAGGGGCGCCTCGTCCGGTGTGGTCGAGGCGCCCTGCGAGCCGGCGCAGGCGACGAGGAGGAGAGCGGGGAGCGCGCGCATGGCCGCAGCATAGGGCCCGCAGCTCGCCGGGGCGCGGCCACGAGAGCCTCCCGCCCGAGATGCCGGTCGACACGCCCGGCCTGATAGCGTGACGGCATGAACGGGAGTGACGCGACGCCCTTCGTCGAGCCTGCGGGGAGGTCCGCGTGCCCGCGCTGAGCGACCGCCTCCTCGCGTGGCTCGGGCTCGACTTCGGGGGCATCTCGCTGCGCAACGAGGCGCTGAGCGCGATCGCGCCCTCGCTCTTCGTGGGCGTCCGCCCGCGGCCCGACGACGTCCCGGCGCTTCGGGAGGCGGGCATCACCCACGTCTTCAGCTGCCTCGATGCCGGCGCGCTGCCGAAGGTCGCGTTCCTCGAAGGGTCCTTTCGAGTCGAGCGCTTCTCGCTCCGCGATGCCATGGACGCGGACCTCACGGGCGCTCTCCCGGCCTTCTTCGCCTTCGCCGAGGAGGCCTCGGGCGGGACGCTGCTCGTGCACTGCGAGGCGGGCGTGAGCCGCTCGGCGACGCTGGCCACGGCGCTCCTCATGCGGCGCGAGCGCCTCTCCTTTCTCGAGGCCTACCGGCGCCTACGGACCAAGCGTCCGGGGGTCCTCCCCAACATCGGCTTCGCGTCCCAGCTCCAGCACTTCGAGGCGACGCTCCGCCCCGGCGCGCGGGGCACGCCCTCGTCCCTGGCGACCTATCTCCGCGAGTATTGCGCCGCCCCGGTGGAGCTGGCGGTGCTCGACGAGATGCTCCTCCGCCATGACGACGACGCGCCGCGAGCGCTCCAGGCCATCTTCGGCGGCGAGATTCCGCGGGTCGTTCAGGGCGCGCGCCGCTGAGCGCTCAACCCGCGGCCTCCCGTCGACCGCGACGCCAGCGCGCGACCCGGCGGAACGCGAGCCCGAGCAGGACGAGCACGAGCAGCGCCGCCACGAGGGGGAGCACGATGGCGAGCGCCGTGAGCCCCGTGGCGCCGACGTTCTCGACCGTCGCCACGATCGGGTTGCCGGCGCCGCCCGTCGCGCCGGTCGAGAGCGCCCGCGTCGCCACGGAGCCGAGCTGCACGCTCCCGGCGGCGCCGCCCCCGATCACGATGGCGGCGGTCCACTGCATGAAGGGGTCCATGCCGACGAAGGTCGCCGCGCTCACCACGATGCCCGCCACCACCGCTGCCGGCGTCGCCAGCGTGTCGAGGAGGTTGTCGAGCCAGGGGATGTAGTAGGCGAGGAGCTCCAAACCCGTCGCCACGCCGAGGCCCAGGGCCGCCGGGGTCGAGGCGAGCCAGCCCATGGACTCGCTCGCCGGGAGCAGCTCGAACTGCATGGCCAGGGAGGCGAGGAAGGCCGGGAGGAAGACCCGGAGCCCGGAGGCCGCGGCGAGCGACACGCCGGTGGAGAGCCCGCCGAGGACCAGGATCGCGTCGTCCACGGCGAAGATCGTAGCGCGAAGGCGTCGCCGGGAGAGAGAGTGACCCCCGCCGAGCCCTGGCGTATGGGTGAGGGCCGTTCTTGCGACGGCCCCGGGCCTGCGGTACGCCGAAGGGCTCCTTCTGCAACCGAATTGCATGAATGATCGCGCCGCCCTTTGCCTGACCCTCAGCGCTGCCTTCATGGCGACGGCGACCGGTGTGGCGCAGTCGCCGGCCCCCGACGCCGGGCGAGGGGCCGCG
>JBCDGX010000445.1:0-5450 GCA_038750805.1 Myxococcota bacterium | reverse complement strand
TCGAAGAAGAGCTGGTCCCGAAGGCGCGGCACCTCCTTCTCGAGGAGCGGGCCGGCGCCCTCGGCGTTGGCGACGGGCTCCGCGAGCCCTTCGCCCACCTCGACGCTCACGGGGACGACGAGGGGGACCATGGCGCGGCGGGCGGCCGTCTCCCGGGCGGCCTCGGCCCGCGCCACCCGCGTGTCCGTGGGGCCGCTCGCGGTGGGGGCGCGCCGGAGGCGCTGGGCCGTGAGCGCGAAGAGCCCGGCCAGCAGGAGGAAGGGCACGGCGGGCAGCCCCGGCACGATCGCGAGCACCGCCAGGAAGGCCGCGGCGACGACGAGGGCGCGCGGGTCGCCGAAGATCTGCCGGGCGACGTCTGCGCCGAGGCTCGCGTCCGGGTCCTCGCTCGCCACGCGCGTGACGACCAGCCCGGCGCTCGTAGAGATGAGCAGCGCGGGGATCTGGGAGACGAGGCCGTCGCCGATGGTGAGCAGCCCGTAGGTCTCGAGGGCCTCCTTGGCCGAGAGGTCGCGCATGGCCACGCCGACGGCGAGGCCCCCGAGGACGTTGACGAGCGTGATCACGATGCCCGCGATGGCGTCGCCCTTCACGAATTTCATCGCGCCGTCCATGGCCCCGTAGAACTGACTCTCGCGCTGCACGAGGGCGCGCTTCTGCCGCGCCTCGTCCTGGCTGAGCGCGCCGCTCCGGAGCTCGGCGTCGATGCTCATCTGCTTGCCGGGCATCGCGTCGAGGGTGAAGCGCGCGCCCACCTCGGCGACGCGTTCGGAGCCCTTCGCGATGACGAGGAACTGCACGAGCGTGAGAATCAGAAAGACGACGGCGCCGACGACGTAGTTGCCGCGGACCACGAACTCGCCGAACGCCCGGATGATCTCTCCGGCGTCGGCCTGGAGGAGGATCAGCCGCGTCGAGGAGACGTTCAGCGCAAGGCGATAGAGGGTGGTGACGAGGAGGAGCGTCGGGAAGGCCGAGAGCTCGAGGCCGCTCGCCACGTAGAGCCCGACGAGCAGCATCAGCACCGCGACGCTCACGTTCCCGGCGATGAGCACGTCGAGGAGGGCCGTCGGGAGCGGCACCACCATCATGCCCACGATGAGCAGCACGAAGGCGGCGAGGACGACGTCCGCGAGGCGTCGCGCGAGCCCGCCGGCGGGGAGGCCCGGGACCGTGGCCATGGACCCTTGTACCGCCGGGGCCCGGGCTCCGTCGATGGGCCGACTTCTCGACCGGCCGTGGGGCCACGGCTAGAAGGGGCGCATGCGACGCTCGGGCGCCCGGCAGGGGACCGCTTGGCTGGCGGCCCTGGGCATGTGCCTGGTCCTGGTCGCGCCTACCCGTGCGCAGACCGAACCCCCGCTCGAGCTCGAGCACACGCCGGACGACGAGGCCGCGCCGGAACCCATGCCGCCGGCCGAAGGGGCCGAGCTCACGCCCCAGCAGGCGGAGCGCCGCGGCCGGTTGCGGCGGCGGCTGATGCCCGGCGGGCGGCCCGGCGTGCGGAGCGACGAGGACGACGACTTCGAGTGGCTGCTCCTCCCGCTCGTGGGCTACTCGAGCGACGTCGGCTTCGGCGCCGCGGTGCTCGGCCTCTTCTTTCGCTACGACGACGAGCACCGGCCCTATCGGGACAGGGTTCAGCTCATCAGCTCCATCACGAGCGAGCTCGTTCAGTACCACTCGATCACCTGGGAACGCGTGGGGGTCTTCGGCTGGCCGCTCCGCGTCGAGACCCAGCTCTCGTATCAGGGGACCAAGGTTGGCCACTATTGCGGGCTCGGGAACGGGGTGACCTGCGGGCGCGCAGAGGCCGAGGCCGCCGCCGACGACCAGGCGATCGTCGACCCCGCGGCCCGGGAGCGCTTCGTCGATCGCTACTACCGCTTTCGCCTTCAGCGTCCGCAGGGCCGCATCCAGTTTCGCTGGCAGCCGCGGCGAAAGGGGGCGGAGCTCGCCTTCAGCTGGCTCGGCGGCTACACCTTCCCGGGGTTCATCGGAGCCCAGGGCGTCTACCGCGGGAGCCTCTACGCGCAGAACTTCCCGGACGGTGAGCGCGGGTTCCAGAGCGAGCTCCGCGTCGGGGTCGTGCTCGACCGGCGGGACGACGAGCGGCGCCCGAGCGAGGGGTATGTCGCGGCGATCACGCTCCGCGGGGCGCATCGCGCGTCCGGCAGCGAGTGGAACTACGGTGGCGTGAGCCTCGCCGGGAGCGCGTACCAGGCCCTCGACCGGGGGCGGCGCGCGATCCTCGCCGTGCGCGCCGTGATGGACGTGCTGGTCGGCGACGCACCCACCATCGTGCTGGGCTCCGTCGGGGGCTTCTGGTCGTCGCCGGCCTACGGGGGCCAGTTCTTCGGCCGGGGCATCCGGCAGCGCCGCTACCTCGGGGCCGTGAAGGGCATCGGGCAGGCGGAGCTTCGCTGGGCCTTCTGGGGCGAGCCCTCGCGCTTTCAGCTCGCGTTCCAGGGCTTCGCCGACGTGGGCTGGGTCGGCTACGACGTCCGGGATTTCGGCGGGCCTTCGCAGGGCAGCCTCGGGCAGGTGCTCGTCGGCTTCGGGGGCGGCATCGGCGCCAACTGGGGCCGGCAGTTCGTTCTCCGGGGGGACGTGGGGCTGAGCAGCCTCGAGGAGTGGAACCCGCAGATCTACGTGCAGCTGACGCACCCCTTCTGAGCCGGGGCCGGCGAAGGGCCGGCGACCACCGCCAGCGCGATGACGCCGCCCGGCGCTGCTCGCGCGAAATCCCTCGCTTTTTCGAGTCCATCTCGCCTTGGCACGGAGCCTGTAAGGGAGGCCCGCGATGCCTGGAATCCCGTTCCTGGAGCGCCTGGAGGAGCCGGCGCTCGATGCGCCCTTCAGCTCCATTCCGCCGCCGCTTCCGACGACGACGAGCGTCCCGCCGCCCCTCCCGGGCCCGGGCGAGGACGAGGACCTCGAGTCCTGGGTCGTGCTCCTCGACGAGTCCACGGAGCCCGACGCCGCGGAGTGACGGGCGGGCGTCCGGCCGGCGTGGGCGGTAGCATCGCGCCGTGAGCCTCCTGGCCGACCTCGACGACGACACCCTCGCGGGCTTCATGCGCGAGGCCCTCGCCGAGGGCCGCAAGGCGCTGCCCGCATGTCGACCGAACCCTCCCGTGGGCTGCGTGCTCGTTCGCGGTGGGGAGATCGTCGCTCGCGGCCATACGCAGCCGCCCTACCAGCCGCACGCCGAGCCCATGGCGTTGCGTCAGCTCGAGGGGGACCTCGGCGACGTGATCGCCTTCGTGACCCTCGAGCCCTGCGCCTTCCACCAGCGAACGCCGTCGTGCGCGAAGCTGATGATCGCGCGGAAGGTCGGGGCCGCGGTGGTCGCGCTGGTCGACCCGCACCCGCGGAACCGGGGCACGGGCATCCGCATGCTCGAGGACGCGGGCATGGAGGTGCGTGTCGGCGTGTGCGAGCCGGAGGCACGCGAGGACCTCGCGGAGCTCGTCTGGCAGCACGGCGATCCCGCCGCGCTGCCGCCCGAGGAAGAGGGCGAACGCTGAGGGCGACGGCGGCGGCGACGCCCGCGGCGAGGGGCGGCCCCCCGCTCAGCCGCGGCGCAGGGCCGTATCGACCAGCGTCGCCAGCAGGGCCGACACCGCGTCGGCGACCGCCTCGGGCTCCTGGGCGACGTCGAAGGGCATGCTCAGCTTCGAGCCGAGGTAGCCGTCGAGGCAGAGCGTCGCCAGCCCGTGCGCCGTGGCCCACGCGAGGCAGAGCAGGGTGCTCTCGTTCCCCGCCTCGATGAGGAAGTCCTTCTTCACCGGGTCCCCGCGGAGGACCTCCGCGAGGAACTGCCAGATGCTCTGGCGCGCCTTCGCGAGCTCCTCGTGGGTCTCGCCGTTGCGGAGCTCCGCGTGGTGCATGACCCGGAAATGGCTCGGCTGCTCGAGGGCGAAGCGCACGTAGGCGCGCACGCAATCCCGGAGCGTCGCGCCGCCCTCGTCGGTGCCGGCGACGGCGAGGCGCATCCGCTCCTCGAGCAGGCCGTAGGCCTCGACGGCGATGGCCGCGAGGAGCTCCGCCTTGCCCCCGAAATGATGGTAGGGGGCGGCCGGGCTGACGCCGGCGCGGCGGGCGACCTCCCGAAGGCTCAGATCGGCGACGTCGCGGGACGTGAGGATCTCGAGGCTCGCGTCGACGAGTGCGCGGCGCAGGTCGCCGTGGTGGTAGCTGGCCTTCACGTCCGGTGTCTTTAGCACGGGCCCCTTGGCGCTAGTTCTTGACGGTGTTCAGATAGGGGCTATGGTCATCATCAAGCAGCGTTCAGATGTGCTCGTATCACATATCTAAGCACTGTTCACACGACTGAAACGCGACGGTCCGACGACTCGTGCGTCGGAGTCTTCGAAGCGGGCGCGAGGGCGCCCCGGGAGGCAAACATGATGCGATGGAATCGGATGGCGCCGCTCTTCGCGGCGGCCGGGATGGTGCTCTACGTCCTCGGCGCGGCGACGCCTTCTTCGGCTCAAACCTCGCTCTCGTCGGACGAAGCGGCCGCGGAGCCCTCGGCCTTCCTCGAGGGCGCGAGCGGGCCGGGGCTCTGGACGCTTCGAACCCTCGTTCCCACGATCGCCTACGCGCACGGCGACGGCGGTGAGGGTTGGGCGCCGGGCTTCGAGGTGCGTCCCCTCGCCATTTTGCTCGGTGAGGAGCGTACGCGCGTCTCGCTTCTCCCCGGGAACGCCGCAGCGTTGCACGCAGGCTCCTTCGAGGTCTTCGGTGGGGCATGGCATCGCTTCGCGCGCGACGACCAGGGCCAGCGGGACGGCGATTGGCTCGCGAAGGCCGGCGTGCGCGGGTACATGCCCCTGGCCCGCGAGGGGCGCGCGCTCTCGGCCAGCGTGGGCGCCGCCTACCTGCGGACCTTCGGCCAAAACGCCATCGGCTACGAGCTCGGCCTCTACGGACTCTCGGGCGCCGTCGGGACGACGTTCACCTTCAGCGCCCACACGGACGTCCAGACCTTCCTCTGGACCATCCAGGTCCGGCCCTTCTGAGCGGGCTCGCGCCCACTCTCAGAGCCGCTTGCGGCCTTCGAGGGCGCGGCCGAGCGTGACCTGGTCCGTGTACTCGAGCTCGCCCCCGTGCGGGACGCCGCTGGCGATGCGGCTCACGGGCGTGCCGTGCTCCCGGAGCACCTCTGCCACGTAAAGCGCCGTCGCTTCGCCCTCCACGCTCAGGGGCGTCGCCACGATGACCTCGGTCACGGGGTGAGCCTTCACGCGGCGCGTGAGCGCATCGAGGGGAAGGTCCTCGGGGCCCACACCGTCGAGCGGGGCCAAGAGCCCATGAAGGACGTGGTAGCGCCCGCGAAAGGTGCCGCTCAGCTCGATGGCGGCCAGGTCCGGGACCCGCGCCACCACGCAAATCTGGTCGTCCGAGCGGCGCGGGTCGCGGCAGATGGAGCATTGGTCCTCGGC
>JBCDGX010000444.1:0-5458 GCA_038750805.1 Myxococcota bacterium | reverse complement strand
GCCGCGCAGCCGGAGGCGGAGCCGGCCGTCCGGGAGGGCCGATTGGGAGGCGATCACGTTCGCGGATCCGCCCTCGCTCGTGGTCATGCCGTTGTCGAGCTCGAAGTAGCCCGGCGCGGCGAAGCGCACCCTCGGCGACTCGCCGACCCCGGCCGGAACGACCCGAAGCACGTAGCTCGCCCGCTCGACGGCCACGGCCCCGACGGCCGCGCGGAAGGCCGCCATTTCGCCGGGCTGCTGCTCGAAGGCCGGCGGGAGGATCGCGTCGTCGAAATAGCTCGCGTCCACCCAGACCGCGTCCACGCGGCGGACGCCCCGGTCCTCCAGGGCCTCCGCCAGCTCTACGAGGTCGCTGGTGCGGAGCGAGGGGTCGCCGTAGCCCCGGAGCACGAGGTTCGCGACGGCACCCTCCTCGATGCGCCCGTGAAGCCCCGTCGGGATCGTGAAGCCGGGCCCGAGCTCCAGAAGCGCCGCCGCGGCGGTCACGAGCTTCTGGTTCGAGGCCGGGTTGAGGGCCAGGTCGCCGCGCAGGGCGAAGACCTCCTCGCCGCTGCCGAGGTCGGCGACGGCGATGCCCACGCGCTCGCCGAGATCGGCCTCGCGCACCGTCTCCGTGAGCCGGGCCGCGAGCGCGGCGGGCTGGGCCCGCGCCGGCGTCGCGAGCTGGGCGAAGCCAAGGAGGGCGAGGCCGAGCCAGGGGAGCGGAGCCGACACGGCGCGAACCGTACAACGCGGGCCGCCTCGTGGCTCCTGCTGCTCGTGGCCTGCGGGGGCGAGCCGCCCGCGAGTGCCCCCGAGGCCCTCACGACGGTGCTCCTCCCCCGCGCCGCCGAGCAGCTCGACCCGCGCTTCACGACGGACCCCATGGGCCTTCGCGTGAGCCGGCTCCTCTTCGCGAGCCTCGTGACCATCGACCCCCGCACGCTCGAGGTCGTCCCGGACCTGGCGGAGGAGGTCGTGGCCGAAGCGCCCTTCGCGTGGCGCGTGCGTCTGCGTTCGGGGCTCCGCTTCGCCGATGGGAGCGCCCTCGACGCCCAGGATGTGGCGGCGACGTTCCGCGGCGTCGCCGACCCTCGGCTCGGCAGCCCCTGGGCCGCGACCTATGGGCGCATCGCCTCCATCGAGGTGCTCGGGCCGCGGGAGCTGCGCTTCGTGTTGGCGGAGCCGCACGCCACCTTCCTCACGGACCTCGAGCTCCCCATCGTGCGCGCCGAGGACGCGCGCCGGCGGGAGGCGCGCATCGGCGCCGGGCCCTACCGCCTCGCGGGCGACGCCGGGGAGCTCCGCCTCGTCGCGAACGCTCATTGGCACGGCGGTACGCCGCGACACCCCTCGCTCCGCTTCGTGGTGGTCCGCGACGACAACGTGCGGGCGATGCGCCTCCGCGGCGGCGGCGCGGACCTGGCGCTCTCGGCGGTTCCGCCGCTCCTCGTGCCGCTCTTCGAGGCCGATCCGGCCTTCGAGGTCGCGAGCGCGCCCGGCGTGGGCACCTACTACCTCGGCGTCCGCACGGACGCGCCGGGGCTCGACGCGGAGGCTCGGAGGACGCTCTGCATGGCCCTCGACCGGGAGGCCCTGGTCCAGGCGAAGCTCGGCGGGCGGGGTCACGTCGCGCACTCCTGGATCCCCGCCGGACATTGGGCGGCGTCCGAGGTCGCGACGCCGGCCTTCGAGGCCGCGGCGGCGCGTGCACGCGTGGCCGAACGTCCGTTCGGGCGGCGGCTGGTGCTCCGGACGAGCAGCGATCGCTTCCGCGTGTCCACGGCGCTCGCGATCCAGGCGATGCTGCGGGACGCGGGGGTGAGGGTGGACGTGCGGCCGAGCGAGAACGCGAGCTTCATCGCGGACCTCGCGGCGGGGCGCTTCGACCTCGCGCTGCTCGAGGTGCCGGAGGTCTTCGAGCCTCACGTCCTGAGCTGGTTCTTCGGGAGCGAGCGCATCCCCGGGCCCGGCCGCGCCGGGGCCAACCGCTGGCGCTTCCGGAGCGCGGCGCTCGACGCGGCCCTGGAGCGGGGCCGGACCGAACGCCACCGGCCGGCGCGCGTCGCGGCCTACGCCGAGGCGCAGGCGATCCTGGCGCGCGAGCTCCCCGTGATTCCGCTCTTCCAGCGGGACCAGGTCGCCGTGATGCGCCGGGGCCTCGCCTTCGACGTCCCCCGCGACGGCCGCTTCGGGACCCTCGCGCGGTAGCGGATGCGCCCCCCGATCGGCGCCCGCCTTTTGCAGCGCTCGCGACGCCCGCCTACGTTCCGCCCGTGCTGCTGAGGGACCCGGTCCACGGCCTCGTCGCCTTCGAGGGCGATGCCGAGCGCGTGGTCACGAGCCTGCTCGCGACGCGGGAGGCTCAGCGGCTCCGGCGCGTGCGCCAGCTCGGGCTGACGGCGCTCGTGTTCCCCGGCGCCGAGCACTCGCGCTTCGCCCACGCCATCGGCGCGGCGCACGTGATGGTCCGGCTGCTCGCGCGCATCCGGCAGGTCGAAGGGGCACTCGATCCGGCGCTCCGCCTGGACCGGGAGGCCGCGCGGGACGCCATCGCCGCGGCGCTCCTCCACGACCTCGGGCACGGGCCCTTCTCCCATCTCTTCGAGGAGCTCTTGCCCGGCGGGGTGGCGCACGAGTCGTGGACCTACCGGGTCATCGAGGATCCGGGCACGGAGGTCCACGCGGCCCTCGAGGGGCTGAGCCGGGGCATGGCGGCGCGGGTCGCGGGGCTCCTGCGCGGGCATTACCGCATCGGCTACCTGGCGCGGGCGGTGGCCGGGACCCTCGACGTGGACCGCGCCGACTACCTGCTTCGCGACAGCCACATGACCGGCGTGAGCTACGGGCTTTACGACCTCGACTGGCTGCTGCGCTCGTTCAGCTTCGGCTTCGTAGGGACGGAAGCCGTGCTCGCGGTCGAGGGCCGTAAGGGCCTACCGCCCATCGAGGCGTTCTTCGTCGGACGCCACTACATGTACCAGCAGGTCTATCATCACAAGGCCACGCGGAGCGCCGAGGCGCTCGTCCGCGCAATCTTCACGCGCGTCGGCGAGCTCGCCCGCGGCAATCGGCCTCCGGAGGGCACGCCCGGGGCGCTGGTGGCCGCGGCCCGGGGCAACGCCGTGTCGCTCGGCGACTACCTCGAGCTCGACGACGCCGAGCTCTGGTCCTGCTTCGCGCGCTGGGCCCGGGACGACGACGCGGAGCTCGGGCGCCTCGCCGGGGCCATCCGGGCGCGGCGCCTCCCGAAGACCGTGCCCCTGCCGCAGGGCGAGGGCGAGCGCGAACGCTGGGACGCGGCGCTCGAGGTGGCGCAGGCCGTGGTGCGCGAGGCTGGGATGCGCGAGGACCTTCATGTGCGCCTGGACGTGCCCGGGAGCGTTCCCTACGACGAGCCCCGCGGGGAGGGCCCCGAGGGCCTCTGGGTGCTCATCCGCCACCGCCCGATTCAGCGCCTCGGCGACGCGAGCTTCGTGCTGCGGCAGCTGCGCGGGAAGAAGGTGCGGCGCCCTCGGCTGATCGTGCCGGCGGCGCTGCGGCGGGACGTCATTCGCGCGCTCGGATCGCTCCTCGATCCCTGCGCGCCGAGCGAGGACGACGACGTGCTCGTCGAAGGAGAGCTCCGTTGAGACTGCGCGCGACCCTGATTCTCACGATGCTGATGGGCTTCGTCCCTTCGGCCCGCGGCGACGCGGAGCCCCCGAGCCTGCGCGTCGCGCTCGCGCCCCTCGCCGAGGCGGGGCCCTGGAAGCGGCGCCTCGTGTGGACGAGCGACGCGGCGCAGGAGGTGGTGCTCGATCGGCGCCTGCTCTCCCTTCGCGTGGTGCCCGCGGAAGGGCGGGCGCAGGAGTGCCGTCACCCGGACGCACCGGCCCGGACGCCCGAGGGGCGCGTGCGTGCGCTCGGCGCCGGCGAACGCGTCGAGGAGTGGATCGACCTCCGCGCCTACTGCTGGGATCGGGCGCTCGATCTGCTCGAAGCCGGGGAGGCGACGCTCGAGCTCCGCTACGGCTGGCGGCGAGCGAGCGTCCGGCGCTGGGTGACCCGGAGCGACGGGGCGCGGGTCGGCGGCGTCGCGGGCGAGAACCTGGCGTGGTCGCCGCCCCCGGCTCCGGCGGTCGCGTCCGCCGAAGGGCAGGGCGAGGCGCGCGTCGACGTGTCGCTTCGCGCGACCACGACGCGCTACGCCCCGGTCCTGACCGTGCAGCTCCGCGGCGAGGACGTGCGCGTGTACCCGCGTCGCGACCTCTTTCGCTTTCGCGTCCGCGGTCCGCTCGGCGAGGTCGAGTGCCAGCCGCGGCGCCAGCCCATCGTCCCCATCCGCGAGTTCTACCGTCGCCTCGGCACCTGGCGAACGACGCTGAGCGCCGGCTGGGCCTGCCCCGAGGGGACGTTCTCGGTGCCCGGCGTGTACGAGGTCGTTCCCCTGGTCGACCTGGTCTACGACGGGGAGCGCCACGGTCTCGACACGGTCACGGGGACCTTCGAGGGGCACGCGGTGCCGCTTCGGCGGACCGGCGGCGCCTACGTCGAGCAGGTCCCCGACGACCTCCTCGGCGTGCTGGCGGCGGGGGAGAGCCCGTGAGCGCCTCCGGCGACCCGCTCGCCCGGCGGCTGGCGGCGCTGGCCCTCGGGGTCGCGCTCGTGGCCCTGGTGCTGGCCGGCGTGGCCGTGCGCCAGGGGCAGCGCTACCTCGAGGACGTGCAGACCCTCGGGCGGGCGCTCGAGGAGGCGGCGCCGGTCACGCGCGGAAGCCGGCCGCCGCCCCGGCTCGAGGTGGAGTAGGCTGGGCCCGCGGGGCGCTCGCCGGGGGACTGGGCGCGGGGGCCCGACGTGCTAGGGGGAAGCCCTCATGGCGAAGATTCTCGTCGTCGACGACCAGAAGAACATGCGCACCACGCTGGCCATGATGCTCCGTGGCGCGGAGCACGAGGTCGACGAGGCGGCGGATGGCGAGCAGGCCCTCGACCTGATCCCGGCCGAGGCCTACGACCTGGTGCTCACGGACCTCAAGATGGGCGCGACGGACGGCATGGACGTCCTCCGCGAGGCGCGCTCCAAGGCGCCGCTCACCGAGGTCATCGTGATGACCGCCTACGGCACCATCGAGAGCGCCGTGGAGGCGATGCGCGTCGGCGCCCACGACTACCTCCAGAAGCCCTTCAACGAGGACGAGCTCCTCGCCAAGGTCGACAAGGCCCTCGAGAAGCGGCAGCTCCAGAACGAGGTCTCGATGATGGCGGCGGAGCTGCGCGAGCGGTACCGCTTCGAGAGGATCATCGGGCGGTCGCGGGCGATCCGCGACGTGCTCGGCCGCGTCGTGCGCATCGCCCCGACGCCGGCGACGGTGCTGATCACCGGCGAGAGCGGGACGGGCAAGGAGCTCGTCGCGCGCGCCATACACGCGAACAGCGCCCGGGCGGACCGCCCCTTCATCAGCGTGAACTGCGCGGCGATCACCGAGACGCTCCTCGAG
>JBCDGX010000443.1:0-5461 GCA_038750805.1 Myxococcota bacterium | reverse complement strand
GGGGGCCTGCCGGGCCCCCGCGGATCAGTCGACTTTGATGTAGCCGGCCTTAATCAGCTTAACGAGGATGTTGCTCGTCTCGAGGTCCGTCGCGAGGCTCTTGTTGAGCACCGTCTCCACGTGCCCGTAATTGTGCGCGAGCTGGAGCACGTCGAGCTCGTCCGGCGAGAGGTCCCGGAGCGGCGGGATCATGGGCAGCGCGAGCGTGACCTGCGACGCCATGGGCGGCATGTCCGGACCGAGGCGCTTCACCTCGTCGAGCTGCCGCATGGCCTCCATCAGGAGCGCCTCGGTGCTCAGCTGCACGGGCTCGAGGAACTCGCGCTCCTCCGGCGGCTCCATGTCGAAGGTCCCCGAGTTCCAGGTGACCACCCGGTAGAAGCTCTTCACCGGCGAGACGTCGTAGTTCTCGTTCACCACCGCGTACACGACCTGGCCCTTGTCCAGGAAGATGCGCCCGGTGTCCGTGTCCGTCTGGATGACCAGCGTCCCGCTCTTCTTCGACGCAGAGAAGAGCTGCAGGAGGTCCGGCAGGGGCACCTCGCCGATGTCCCCGGTCATCGTCCGCACCTGGGAGGTGCGCTTACCGGCGGCCACGTCCTCGAGGTGCGCCCGCGCCTCGTTCAGGCTCGCGCCATGCTCCGCCGAAACGACCTTGATGATGCTCGTCCCGATGAGGATCCGGTCGCCCTCGCTCAGCCGGGCGCGCTTGATCTTCTCGCCGTTGACGAAGGAGCCGTTGGTCGAGCCGAGGTCCTGAATGAAGATCTGAGCGTTCGTGACGGTGATCTTCGCGTGACGGCGGCTGACCATGTCCTCCACGAGAACCATGTCGAGCTCGCTCGAGCGGCCGATGACGATTTCGCCGTTCTCGGGCAGGGGGAACTCCCCACCCTGGTACTTGCCCGAGATGAATCGGAGGGCGAATGCGCGCGCCTGAGCGGTGGGCGGCGTCGTCATCTTGGGTGCCGGTGGCTCCATCGAAAGCTTTTCCGAGCCGTCGCGACGTAGGCTAGGTAAGCGGCGGCCCTCGGGTCAAGCCGCGCGATCGCGGCACCCGGGGAAGGGTCATGATACGTCTGAGAGCGTGCGAGGGCCCGCCCCGCCTTTCGAAGGACGCCCGCAGCGGCAAGTTGGAGGCGCGCGGAGTGGAAGAACGCTCGCTCTCCTCACCAGCCTGTGGCTGACCTTCGGAGCCACCCTCGCCGGCGCGCAGGTCAGCGACCGGAACCTCGCCTGGCGGAGCGTCGAGAGCGAGCATTTCGTCGTTCACTACCCGGAGGGCCTCGCCGTCCTCGCACGGCGCGTGGCGGCACTCTCCGAACGGGCCCACGCCCGCCTCGCCCCCATCCTTCAGCACGAGCCCAGCCGCCGGGTCCACGTCGTGCTCTCGGACGAGGTCGACTTCGCGAACGGCTCGGCGACGGCCCTGCCCTACCCGACCACCCGGCTCTTCGCGACGTCCCCGGACGACCTCTCGACGCTCGGCGACTATGACGATTGGCTCTCGCTCCTCGTCACCCACGAGCACACGCACGTGCTCCACCTCGACACCGTGGGGGGGCTACCGCGGGCGCTGAACGGGATCTTCGGCCGCGTCTTCAGCCCGAACAACGTGCAGCCCCGCTGGTTCATCGAAGGCCTCGCGGTGCACGAGGAGACCGAGGAGACCGGCGGCGGGCGCCTCCGCTCGACGCTCTTCGAGATGTTCATGCGCATGGCGACGCTCGAGGACGCGCTCCTCGGCCTCGACCAGCTCTCGACCGGCGTCGACCAATGGCCGCGCGGCAACGCCTGGTACCTCTACGGCTCGCGCTTCGTGGACTTCGTCGCGCATCGCCACGGCCGGGAAGCGCTCACGGCGATGAGCCAGGAGTACGCCCGGCGGCTCGTGCCCTACGGCCTGAACCGCACGGCCCGGCGAGCCACGGGCGAGAGCGTCACGGAGCTCTATGCGCAATGGCAGGCGCACCTGCGGGCGAAGCACGGCGCGGTCCGAGACCGGGTCGAGGCCGAAGGGCGCGTCGAAGGCCGCCGGCTCACGTTCCGCGGCGAGACCGCGCGCGCGCCGCGCTTCCTCGACGATGGGACCCTGGTCCACTACGCGGCTGACCGGAGCGAGGACCCGCAGCTGCGGCTCGTCGACGTGGCGACCGGGGCGCACCGGCAGCTCACCCGGGCCGTCGGCATCGTGACCCCGGCGCCCGCCCGCGGCGGACGGGACGTCTGGTACGGGGCCCTCGACAACACCGGCGACGTCTACTTCCAGCACGATCTCTTCCGCTTCGACCGGGCGACGGGCGAACGCACGCGCATCACCGAGGGCTTCCGAGCGCGCGAGCCCGACGTGTCGCCGGACGGGCGTCGCGTCGCCTTCACCGTCGACGGGGCGGGCACCACGCACCTGATGATCGCGCGCACGGACGACGTCCCCGGGACGGCGCGGCTCCTCGTGCGGAGCCGGCGCTACGAGCAGATCTACACGCCGCGCTTCTCGCCCGACGGCCGCCGCGTCGCCTTCAGCCGCTGGACGCATGGCGGCTTCCGCGACCTCGCCATCGCCGACGTCGAGACCGGCGCGCTCATCGAGGTGACGCGGGACCGGGCCCTCGACACGGGCCCCTGCTGGTCCGCGGACGGACGCTCCCTCTACTTCTCCTCGGACCGGAGCGGCATCGCCAACCTGCATCGCTGGGACGAGGCGACGGGCGCCGTCGTGCGCCTGACGAACGTGCTCGCCGGCGCCTACTCACCGGACCTGAGCCCGGATGGGCGAACGCTCGCCTACCTCGGCTACACGAGCCGCGGCTGGGACCTCTGGATGCTCCCGCTGGACCAGGCGCTGGAGGTCCCGGCGACGCCCTACGTGGACACGCGCCCGGCACCCATCGCGCGCGACATGCTCGTGGCCCCCTCCCGCCGCTACCAACCCGGCCGCAGCATGTGGCCCCGCGCATGGACCCTCGACCTCGGCCAGGACACCTTCGGCAGCGAGCTGGGACTGAACGTCTCCGGCGAGGACGCCGTCGGCTACTACGCCTGGAACGCGCGCGTCGCGACGAGCCTGATCACCGGCTACACGGACGTGGACGCGAGCTTCCGCTTCGCCCGCAGCCGCCTGCCGCTCACGGTCCGGGCCTTTCGCAACGTGGAGCGCCGCGGCGGGCTCCGCGTCGGCGGCGCCAATCGCCCGTGGACCGAGACCAGCCTCGGGGCCTCCGCGGACGTGGCCTACCCCATCCGCCGCCAGCTCTACGCCCAATCCCTGAGCGCCGGCTACACCGCGCGCTTCCTGGACCCGCGCCAGCGCTTCGAAGGGCGCCTCGACCCGAACGACCCACCGCCCCGGCTCCCCGAAACCGGCTGGTTCACGAGCGCTCGCCTCGGCTGGGTCTGGTCCGACGTGCGGCGCCATCCCTGGGACGTCACGCCCTCCGAGGGGCGGCGGCTCACGCTCCGAGTGGGTGTCGCGAGCCCCGCCATCGGCAGCGACTTCGAGAGCGTGAACGCGAGCTGGTCCTGGACGCGCTTCGTCGAGGCCCCCTGGGCCCAGCATCACGTCTTCGCGCTCCGCTACGGCGGCGGCATCAGCGGCGGCGACCTCGGCCGGCGTGGGCTCTTCAGCGTCGGCGGGTTCCCGGAGACGAGCCTGCTGACGCAGATCCTCGAGGACCAGACCCTCGGCGGAGTGGCGCTCCGCGGCTATCGACCCTTCGTCCGGAGCGGCACGCGCTTCCAGCAGGCGCAGCTCGAATACCGCTTCCCGCTCGGGCGCATCCAGCGCGGCCTCGCGACGTACCCGGTCTTCCTGAACCGCGCTTACGCCAGCGTGTTCGTCGACGCCGCCGACGCCTACTCGGAACGCTTCGCCCCGCGGCGCGTGCTCGTGGGCGTGGGCGGCGAGCTCTTCCTCGACTTCACGCTCGCCTACGTGCTGCCCTACTCGCTCCGCATCGGCCTGGCCCATGGCCTGCGCGAGGGCGGCGAGACGCAGGGCTACGCGCAGCTCGGCGTGCCCTTCTGAAGGGCCTCAGACCTCGAGGATGTCCTGCTCTTTGCTGCCGACGATGCCGTCCACGTGGGCGCCGGCGGCCTTCACGCGCTCGTCGAGCTTCTTCTTCGCGCGCTCCGCCTCGTCCTGCCCGATCTCGCCGTCCTTCTCGAGCGCTTCGAACATGTCCTTGGCGTCGTGACGGGCCTTTCGGATCGCCACCTTTCAGTCCTCACCCTTGGCGCGGGCCACCTTCACGAGCTCCTTGCGGCGCTGCTCGGTGAGCGGAGGCATGGGGATGCGGATGACCTCGCCGTCGTTCGACGGGTTCACGCCGAGCTGCCCCTGCATGATCGACTTCTCGATCTGACCGAGCACGGTCTTGTCGAAGGGCTTCACGACGATGAGTCGCGGCTCGGGGACGCTGATGGAGGCCATCTGCTTCAGCGGCGTCGGCGCGCCGTAGTACTCGACGCGCACGCCGTCGAGGATGTCGGCGTTGGCGCGGCCCGTGCGGATCTTGGCGAGCTCGCGGCGAAGCGCCTCCTCGGCCTTCGTGATCGCGCTCTCGAGCTCCTCGAAGGTCTCGTCGATCATGGTCTCGTCTCTTCTCGTGCGGTCCCGCCTTGGCGCGCGGGCCCCGGTCGCGGCGCCCGCTGGCGGCGCGCCACGATAGCTACTCGCCCTGGCTCGTGACCAGCGTCCCGACGTCCTCGCCGAGGATCACCCGCTTGATGTTCCCGCGCTGGCCGAGCGCGAAGACGCGGATCGGCAGCTCGTTGTCCCGGCAGAGGGTCACGGCGGTGGAGTCCATCACCGTCAGGTGGTCCTGGAGGAAGCGGTCGTAGCTGAGGCGCTTGTACATGCGCGCGTCGTCGTGGCGCACGGGATCCTTGTCGTAGATCCCCTCGACCTTCGTGGCCTTGCAGAGCGCGTCCGCCTGGATCTCCATCGCCCGCAGCGCGGCGGCCGTGTCCGTGGAGAAGTAGGGATTGCCCGTGCCCGCCGCGAAGATGACGATGCGCCCCTTCTCCAGGTGCCGCACGGCGCGGCGCCGGATGTAGGGCTCGGCCACCTGGTGGATTTCGAGGGCACTGAGGAGCCGTGTCTGGACGCCCATCTTCTCGAGGCCGTCCTGCATCGCGATGCCGTTGATAACCGTCGCGAGCATGCCCATGTAGTCGGCGCTCGCGCGGTCCATGCCGCTGGCGCTGCCCTTGAGGCCGCGGAAGATGTTCCCGCCCCCGATCACCAGGCTGATCTCCACGCCGAGAGCGTGGACCTCGGCGATCTCGCTGCTGATCGCCTGAATGGTCACGGGATTCAGGCCGAAGCCACCGACGGTGCCGCAGAGGGCCTCCCCGGAGAGCTTCAGGAGTACGCGCTTGAGCTTCACGGTCATCGACTCACCCAACCGCCGCGGACCATACACCGCCCAGCGGGGACCGCATTGTCCAATCGCGTGAGCGG
>JBCDGX010000442.1:0-5469 GCA_038750805.1 Myxococcota bacterium | reverse complement strand
CGCGCCGGTCGCCGACGAGCCCACGGCGAGGGCGCGGGCGCGCGCCCGCTGGCTCGGAGGTCGCTTGCAGGAGGTGGCGGCGGAGGGTGCCCGCCGTCGTGTGGACCGCGGCGCGGCCCGGCGGGTGCTGGCCTTCGACGACGAGGCGGCCCTGGTGCTCGACGCGAGCTTCCGCGAGCGCGCCGAAGAGGCGGGTCTCGAGGCGGAGCTCGTCCGGGCCTTCGAGCGCCACGCCGGCAAGGGCGTCGGTGCGCTCCTCGACGGCCTCCCACCCGAGGTGGGCGGTCCCGGCGCGCTCCTCGTGCTCGCCGGGGTGGGGGCCCTGCGCTTCGGGGCGCTCGTCGGCAAAGCCCGCTCCTTCTCCGGGGAGGCGGCGCGTCATCGCCTCGAGGGGCTGCTGGAGCGCGTGGCCAGCGCCGACTATTTCGCCGTGCTCGAGCTCGAGCGGGACGCGAGCGCGCGGGAGGTCGAGGCGAATTACGCGCGCATCAGCGGCGGGATCCTCCAGCTCGACCTGGGTGCCCTCGGGCTCGAGGGGCGCGAGGCCGAGCGCTCGGAAGCCCTCGAGGTGCTCGACGAGGCCCGGCAGGTGCTCCGTGACGCTCGGCTCCGGGCGCTCTACGCCGCGGCGCTGGCCCGCCGGGACGCCGGCGGCTGAGCGACGGTTGATCCGGGGCGGTGCCGGCTCCATGTTCTCGCGACCCATGGCCATTCGACCGATCCTCCACTACCCGGACAAGCGGCTCCGGGTCCCCGGCGAGCCCGTCACGGACTTCGGGCCGGAGCTTCAGACGCTCGTCGACGACATGGCGGAGACCATGTACGCGGCGCCCGGCGTGGGCCTCGCGGCCACGCAGCTCGGCATCGCCAAGCGCCTCTTCATCGTGGACACGGCCACCGGCGACGACGAGCCGAGCGACCTCCGCGTGTTCGTGAACCCGGAGATCCTCGAGAAGCACGGGGAGATCTGCTTCGACGAGGGCTGCCTCTCGTTCCCTGGCGCGCGCGAGGAGATCAAGCGCGCCGAGCGCGTGAAGGTGCGCGCCCAGGACCAGCACGGCGAGACCTTCGAGCTCGAGGCCGACGGCCTGCTCGCGGTGGCGATCCAGCACGAGAACGACCACCTCGACGGCAAGCTGATGATCGACAAGCTCGGCGTGCTCGGCCGGCGGCTCCTGCACCGCTCGATGCTCAAGCAGAACCGCGCCGAGGCGCCCGCGCGCTGAGGCTCGGGAGCGAACCGGTGCGCGCGGCGTTCTTCGGAAGCCCGGCCTTCGCCGTGCCCTGCCTCGACGCCCTCACGCGGGTGGCCGAGGTCGTCCTGGTGGTCAGCCAGCCGGACAAGCCGCGGGGCCGCGGGCTCAAGCTCCAGCCCCCGGCGGTGAAGGTGCGCGCGCTCGAGCTCGGGCTGCCCGTGCACCAGCCCCGCAAGGTGCGCGACGGCGCGCTCGCCGCGAAGCTCCGAGAGCTCGAGCTCGACGTCGCGGTGGTGGTCGCCTACGGGCGCATCCTTCCCCGCGCGGTCCTCGACGCCCCGCGCATGGGCTGCGTGAACGTGCACGGCTCCGTGCTCCCGCGCTGGCGGGGGGCGGCGCCGATCCAGTACGCGCTCGTGGCCGGCGATGACGCGAGCGGCGTGACGCTCATGCGCATGGACGAAGGCATGGACACGGGCCCGATGATCGCCGTGCGCACGACACCCATCACCGCCGACGACGACGCATCGAGCCTCGGCGAGCGCCTCGCGGGCCTCGGCGCCGCGCTCCTCGAGGCCGAGCTGCCGGCGTACGTGCGGGGCGAGCGGCCGCCCCAGCCTCAGCCCGAGGAAGGCGTCACGCACGCGGCGCTCCTCTCCAAGGAGGACGGGCGCCTCGATCTCCGGGAGCCGGCGCCGCGCTGCCATGACCGCGTGCGCGGGCTGCGCCCCTGGCCCGGCACCTTCCTCGAGCGCGGGGGCGCGCGCCTCAAGGTGCATCGCACGCGCGTGGTCGAGGGCCAGGGCGAGGCCGGCGAGGTGCTCGGGGTGCACGGGGACGCGGTTCACGTGGCCTGCGGCGCCGGGGCGATCGCACTCGACGAGGTCCAGGAGGCCGGCCGGAAGCGCGTGAGCGGCGCCCAGCTGGCGCGGAGCGGGCGAATCGCCGAGGGCGACCGCTTCGAGCTGCCCGGGCCGCCCGCGCCGTGAGACGTCACGGTGGTCAGGCCGCCGAGGGCGTCCTAAGAGCCCGCCATGAAGATCTACACGAAGACCGGCGACGCGGGAGAGACCGGGCTCTTCGGCGGGGCCCGGGTGTCCAAGGCGAGCGCGCGGGTCGAGGCCTACGGCGAGGTCGACGAGCTGAACTCGACGCTCGGCGTCGCTCGGGCCATCGGGCTCCAGGCGGACGTGGACGGGCTTCTCGCGCAGGTGCAGCTCGAGCTCTTCGACGTGGGCGCCGAGCTGGCGGCGGTGCCCGAGAAGGCGGAGAAGCTCTTCGTCCCGGCGCTCCAGGAGGAGTCGATCACGCGGCTCGAGCGCGCCATCGACACGCACGAGGAGGTGCTGCCGGCGCTCCAGACCTTCATCCTGCCGGGCGGGACGCTGGCGGCGGCGCAGCTTCACGTGGCGCGCACGGTGTGCCGGCGGGCGGAGCGGCGCGTCGTCGCCCTCGCGGCGCAATCACCCGTCCGGGACGAGCTCCGGCACTACCTGAACCGGCTCAGCGATCTGCTCTTCGTGCTCGCGCGGGTGGCGAACCACGGCGCCGGCGTGCCCGACGTTCCGTGGAAGGGCCGGGACCGTCGCTGAGCCCGCTGCCGGCGGGGGGCCTGCGTTGACCACCCCGGGTGCGCTCGCTACGTTGATTCGTCCCTCTGGGGGGCACGTGAGACCGAGACGAATCCCTGACTAGGTCGATACGGGGGCTCAGTCGCCTGCGGTGTGCAGACCCGGCCAACTTCTCCGGGAAGCCTGAAGCGGAGCGATGCGGCTCCCACCTACTAGCACGGTAGGGGTTCGACTCATTCCCCACGACCCCATCGGTACGGACCATTCCCGAGGCCCGCTTCGCTCGACGAGGCGGGCCTCTTCTATGCGCCCCTACTTGACCGGGGTGGCCTTGAGCGCCGCCTTGCCATTCTTCTCGTAGACCGTGAAGCGCACGCTGGCGGCCCCGTGCTTGGTCACGATGGCCTGCTTGTTCCGGCGGAGCGTCTGCTGGAAGCGCTCGAAGGTGAGGCTCTCGGTGGGCTCGCCGCACTGCTTCTTCATGGCGACGAACTGCGCGAAGACGTCGCGGAAGTGGCGCTGCTCTTCGTCGCCCTCGGTCGCCGGGGCCTTGGCGGCTTCGAGGAGCGCGTCCGGGACCTGCGCCACGGTGGTCGCGCCCTCTTCGTCGTCGAAATAGCTCGTCGTGTCGAAGGCCGGGCGCGTCCCCGCCTCGGAGTCCGTGGCGAAGGAGGTGTCGGGCGGCGGCGGAGGCGGCGGCGCGGCGCTCGGGACCGGCGGGAGCGCGGCCGGCACCGGCGGGGCGGCGCTGGGCACGGGCGGTAGCGGGCGCGAGGGGCCGGGCGCGAGGCTCGACTTCGGCGGGAGGGGCTCGGACGCGAAGGAGGGGACCTCGTCGGCGCCGGCGGGCGCGCTGCCGGGCGCGCTGAAGTAGCCACCCCCGGATTCGTCCGCGGTGCCCCCGAGGATCTGGTCGAGGTCGGCCTTCTTCGTCGGCGCGCCGCCCCCTGCCCGGGCGAGCACCTCGTTGAGGTCCGAGGCGATGCGCCGGAAGGGACCGCGCTGCTGCCCCTCGTCGATGCGCGCGGCGCCTCCGCGGAGCGCGGCGATGGCGCGCTTCCAGCCGGCCAGGGGCCGGTCGCGCTCGAGGAAGAGGAAGAGCACGCCGAGGAGCGCGAGGAGGAGCGGGAGCCCGACCACCACCGGCCAGCTCACCCCGTCGAAGGCGGACTCCGGCGCCTCGCGGAAGAGCGCCATGGGGGAGGGGAGCGCCGTCGTCGGGCGGGCAATGACGTAGCCGACGCGCGCGTGCGCCGCCGAGCCCGTCATGTAGGAGACCACGCCGCGCGCGCCCTCGCCGACGTCCGCCGGGGCCGCCGCGTTCTCGGCCAGCGCCGGGTCGGCGAGCGCGCCCGCGAGCGCGCCCTCGAGCACCGGTCCCGCGGGCGCCCCTTCGACCATCGGCGCATGGCTGGCGAGGAGCCGCTCCCCCCGGAAGAAGCCGAGGGAGGCGCCCGGGATGCGGCTCGCGAGGCGCTGCGCGAGCGTCGCGTTCAGCGCCATGCCGTGCACGATGGCGCCGACGTACTGACCGCCGTCGACGACCGGCCGCGCGGCGATGCGATAGACGGCCTCGTTGTAGACCCAGAGGTCGTCGCCGACGTAGCCGCTCAGCGCCCGTCGCACGACGGGGAAGGCGCCGATGCCGGCCCCGGCGGGTGGTGCGTCGCCGCCGCCGAGCTGCGCGACGATGGTGCCCCGGCGGTCCACGGCGAAGACGAGCTGACCCGCGCCCTCCTCGAGCTGATTGTTGAGCTGGACGAGCTGGTTGCCGAGGCGGCTCCGGAGCCCGCCCTCGATGGCCTCCGTGCGCCGGGCGCTGGCCTGGCGAAGGGCCCCGCGCACCGCGGCGTTCGCGGCCATCGGCGCGATGGCGTCGACGCGCACGCGGGCGTCGTAGCGGAGCCAGAGCTCGAGCTCGGCGCGGTCCCTGACCAGCTGCTCCTCGAGGCGGGTGGCGTGGAGCTGGTTCAGCGAGCCCTGGGCCACGAAGGCCGCGGCGATGCCGACGGCGGCGAGCGCGGCGAGGGCGAAGTACCAGAAGCGCGAGAGCATGCGACGGCCTCAGGGAATGGCGATGGGGTCCACGGTGAGGCCGTTCGAGCGCACCTCGACGTCCGCGCTCCGGACCTCGGTCTCTCCGCGGAGGACCACGAGGCGGTAGCGGCCCGCGGGCACGTCCTCGAACACGTAGCGACCGTCGGCGGCCATCGTGGCGCAGGCGGCGAGGTCGTCCATCACGTGCACCCATCCGCCGACGTGGCCGTAGAGCCGGTCCGTGATGGCGTGGGGGCCGCCGCCCGGGACGCCGGCGATGGCCCGCGCGTTGCCGGGCGCGGTGGCGAGGGGCGGGAACTCGGGGATGGATGCGCTCGTGAGCTCGTGGCTGCAGCCGTCGCGGTTTTCGATGCGGAGCGTGGCGCCGGGGCGCACGGCCATGGCCTTCGGCGCGAAGTCGCCCTGCTGGAGCCGGTAGGCGCAGCCGCGGGGCTCGGGGAGATCGCCGCCGCGCAGGACGACGAGGACCTCGGAGCGCGGGTCGAGGGCCGGGGGGCGGAGCTCGAGGAAGCCGTTCCAGGCGCGCCAATAGCCGCTCGGGTCGTCGCTCGGGGGCGCCGCTCCCGGAGCGGGCATGCGGACGCTCCCCGTGACGCGGGCGGCCGAGGCCTCCCTCACGAAGCCCGCGAAGGCGAGCACGAGGG